>SLPR01000543.1 GCA_007131895.1 Bacteroidales bacterium
ATTATTTCAGAACATAAAACCAACAAAAATGGGTTCTTTTGAAATTCAGGGCGGACTTAAACTCGAGGGAGAAATCATTCCCCAGGGAGCCAAAAATGAAGCCTTGCAGATTATTTGTGCAACGCTGCTGAGTAAAGAAAAAATTACAATCGATAATATTCCCGATATCATTGATGTAAACAACCTGATAGAACTGCTTTCAGACTTAGGCGTGAAAACAGAAAAAATTGCACAGGGAAAGTTTTCCTTCCAGGCGGATACAATTGATATTGACTACCTCTATTCAGACGCATTTAAAAAGAAAGCTTCACGGCTGAGAGGATCGGTAATGATTGTTGGACCTTTGCTGGCCAGGTTCAAAAAGGCTTTTATTCCTAAACCCGGTGGAGACAAAATAGGGAGACGCAGACTTGACACCCACTTTACCGGACTACAGAAACTGGGAGCTGATTTCCATTATGATCCTCACTCGGGGTTTTACAGCATTAGCGCTAACGAGCTTAATGGCAGCTACATACTAATGGATGAAGCATCCGTTACAGGTACTGCCAATATCGTTATGGCTGCCGTATTTGCCACGGGAACCACCGTCATTTACAATGCAGCCTGCGAACCATACCTGCAGCAATTGTGCAAAATGCTCAACAGCATGGGAGCGAAAATCAGCGGAGTAGGATCCAACCTGCTCACGATATCAGGAGTTACTGAATTATCAGGATGCAACCATACCCTGCTCCCTGACATGATAGAAATTGGAAGTTTTATTGCTTTGGCGGCAATGACCCAAAGCAATATCACCATAAAAAACGTAAAATATAGTGAGTTGGGCATCATTCCCTCGGTTTTCGGCAAACTGGGTATCAATCTTGCAGTCAAGGGTGATGATATTCACATTCCCTCGCAGGATGAATATACCGTTGAAAATTTTATCGATGGTAGTATACTGACTATCAGCGATGCTCCATGGCCAGGTTTCACACCCGATTTGTTAAGTGTAGTGCTGGTTGCTGCCATTCAGGCACGTGGCAGTGTTCTTATTCATCAAAAAATGTTTGAAAGCAGGCTGTTCTTTGTAGACAAACTGATTGATATGGGTGCACAAATCATTTTGTGCGATCCGCACCGGGCTACTATTATAGGACTCAACAGGCAATTTCCCCTGAAAGCCCTTGAAATGACATCACCTGATATTCGGGCAGGAGTTGCATTGCTTATTGCAGCCATGAGTGCCGAAGGGAAAAGCACCATACACAACATTGAACAAATTGACAGGGGTTATCAGAATATTGATATAAGACTGAACAAACTGGGAGCAAACATCAAACGAATTTAGCATCTGCTGCCATTTTGACCTGAATCGCAAATTGGCAAACACTTTGCTCATAGGTTTTTTGCTTTTTGAATAGTACTAACATAAAACATCAATTGGAGAACATGACAAACAATGAAAAAGATTTTCCACGGGAAAAAGCTTTAGATACCGATAAAGACACTGACGAAAAGTCACAAAAAACAAATCATTCAACTGCCAATTCAGCAGAGAACAACAACCCTGAAGAAAAGCCGGAAGACGCTGGTGACACTACCAAAGAAAACCAGGATTCCTTCACAGATAAAAACGATCAGCATGATGAACTGCAGGATGAGCAGCAGGAAACCGACCCGCGCGATATTATGATAAAACTACTGGAAGAAAAAAACAAAGAACTCAATGATAAATATCTGAGACTTTTTTCTGACTTTGATAATTTTCGCAAAAGAAATATCAAAGAAAGGCTTGAGCTTACCAAGACTGCTTCAGCTGAAATTACCGAAGCCGTTTTGCCTGTTCTGGATGATCTGGAAAGAGCCTATAAATCAGCCACAGAAAACCCTGATATTGAAGCATTGACAGAGGGTCTGAACCTTATACAGACAAAGCTGAAAACTACACTCAAGCATAAGGGTCTGGAAGAAATTCCGACCATTGGAGAAGATTTCAACACTGATTTTCATGAGGCAATTACCAACATGCCTGCCAGCAATGAAAAGGAAAAAGGCAAGGTTATCGATGAAGTACAAAAAGGATATTTGCTCAATGGTAAGGTATTGAGATTTGCAAAAGTAGTGGTTGCCAATTAAAAAGCTAAGAAATGTCGAAAAGAGATTATTACGAAGTACTGGAAATATCCAAAAATGCCACAGCAGAAGAGATAAAAAAAGCCTACAGGCAAAAGGCCCTAAAACATCACCCTGACAAAAATCCCGGTGATAAGGAGTCTGAAGAGAAGTTCAAAGAATCAGCAGAGGCCTATGAGGTTTTGAGTAATCCTGAAAAGAAGGCAAAATATGATCGTTACGGTCATGCCGGATTAGGCAACGGTGGTGGTGGATATGGCGGTGGCTTCGGCGGCGGCATGTCAATGGAAGACATTTTCAGCCAGTTTGGAGATATTTTTGGTGGCGCATTCGGCGGTGGTTTTGCTGGTGGACATAGCAGTGGAGGAACCAGAGGTCGCCGAGTAAACAGGGGCTCCAATCTTCGCATAAAAGTTAAACTGACCCTCGAAGAAATACTAAAAGGTGTAGAAAAGAAAATAAAAGTTTCCAAATATGTTCCGTGTAAAACCTGTAAAGGAAACGGAGCCAAAGATGGCAGTTCATTCCGCACCTGTTCAACATGTAACGGAAGTGGAAGAGTTACCAGGGTAACCAACACTTTCCTTGGGCAAATGCAAACAACCTCTTCATGCCCGTCATGTGGAGGTGAAGGACAAATAATTACAGAAAAGTGCAATACCTGCTTTGGAAACGGAATCATCAAAGATGAAGAGATAATTGCTATTAATATCCCTGCCGGTGTTGGAGAAGGCATGCAGATGTCTATGAGTGGAAAGGGAAATGCTGCTGCACGGGGCGGAGTTCCGGGAGATCTAATCGTACTTATTGAAGAGATTAAACATGAACATCTAATCAGAGATGGCAACAACCTGTTGCATGACCATTACATCAGTTTTCCTGACGCAGCTCTTGGAACCACCATTGAAGTGCCCACGCTGGAAGGCAAGGCAAGGATAAAAATCGAGCCAGGAACTCAGTCCAGCAAAGTTTTGCGTCTGAAAGGGAAAGGTTTACCTGCTGTCAACTCTTATGGACGTGGAGATCTGCTGGTAAATATCAATGTATGGACTCCGCAGAACATGAGCAAAGAGGAAAAGGAAATTCTGGAAAATCTTTCCAAATCCGAGAGTTTTATACCGAAACCCCAGAAGAACGACAAAAGCTTTTTTGAAAGAATGAAAGATTATTTCCAGTAATCGTTTCTGTTTTCTATACAGAAGTCATTGGATTTTCGCTACTTATATTAGCTGGCAACAAAATCAGGTTCAATTGCAAATCCTAAAACAAATCAATGGATTATATATTTCGGGCAGAGGAAGTTTCAAAAAAATATGACAAGCATCAGGCGTTGACCAATGTTTCCATAGAGGTGCCGCAAAGTGGTATTTTTGGTTTGCTTGGTCCCAATGGCGCAGGAAAAACAACGCTGATCCGAATTATCAATCAGATAATTGCCCCCGACACGGGCAATTTGTTTTTTAACGGGCAAAAACTGAATCCTGAACATATTAAAGAAATAGGATATCTGCCTGAAGAAAGAGGATTGTACAAAAAAATGAAAGTAGGCGAGCAGGCCATGTATCTTGCCCGGCTTAAAGATGTAAATCACAAGGAGGCAAAGGTGCTGCTCAGGTATTGGTTTGAAAAGTTTGACCTGATGCCCTGGTGGGACAGAAAGGTGGAAGAGCTGTCCAAGGGAATGCAGCAAAAAGTACAGTTTATCGTTACTGTTTTGCATCGTCCCCGCCTGTTAATTTTTGATGAACCTTTCAGCGGGTTTGATCCCATCAATATCAACTTGCTGAAAGATGAAATTATGAACCTGAAAAACCAGGGTACAAGCATCATCTTTTCTACCCACAACATGAGTTCTGTTGAAGAGTTGTGCGATCATATTGTCCTGATCAATAAATCGGAGAAAATTCTTGGGGGTAAACTGGAAGATATCCGCAAGTCTCACTCTTCTCAAATCTTTTCATTGACTATCAGTGGCCAGAAAAGTGAATCAGACAGGCTATTCGAACCAGTGGCAGAGCTTCTTGAAGAAAAACCCCAAAGAGATGGAGCCAAAGATATAAGGGTTAAGATCAGAGAGGGTAGTTCGGCCAATGATTTAATCAGGCACATTTTGCCTCAGGCAGATTTGCATAGTTTCCATGAAGAATTGCCTACTATGAACGATGTTTTCATCAAAACCGTTACCGGGAAATACCCGCATGAGCGCAAGTCACAATCAGATCAACAGGGTATAAAAAACAAGGTTAGCGAAATAAATTAATTAATCAGGTTGTTTTCGGATGAACAAAACATTCACCATACTTAAAAGAGAATACCTCAGCAGGGTAAGAAAAAAATCGTTTGTCGTAATGACCCTTCTGGGTCCGTTGCTGATGGCTTCGCTAATGATAGTACCGGTTTATATCGCTCAGGTTTCTGACTCTGTTTACGATATTGCCATTGTTGACGACACGCGGCTATTCTACACGGAATTTACCGATGCCAACAATGTTAGGTTCATTAACCTGAACGTTGATATTGATCTTGCTATAGAACTTCTCAAAGAAGAAAAGTTTGATGCCGTATTGCATATTCCCACCACCGCCTTTCATGCACCTTCAACATTGCGTCTTTTCAGCCAGAAAGCCATAAACATGAATGCAAAGTTATATGTTGAGAACATCCTGAAAAATGAGTTCGAAAGCATGAAGTTGGCCCATGCGGGGATTGACGCGGAAATATTGCGAGCCACCGAAACCAAAATCAGCATCCAGGCCATTCGGCTGCTTCGCGACGGACATGAACAAACTGACTACCCGGAGGTAAGCATGGCTGTAGGCTTATTCAGTGGAATACTTATCTATTTCTTTGTGTTTCTTTTTGGTTCGCAGGTTATGAGAGGAGTAATGGAAGAAAAAACCAACCGGATAGTTGAAATCATCGTTTCTTCGGTTAAACCTTTTCAGCTAATGATGGGTAAAATACTGGGAATCGCCCTTGTAGGACTTACCCAGTTCAGCATCTGGATCATTCTTACCTTTGCCATTATAACCACAGTGCAAGCAGCCATGCCCGAAACTTTTCGGTTTACCCCCCCGGAACAGATATATACAGCAGGTTCTCAAGCTTTAAACCCTGCCGAGCTGCAGGAAAGAATGCAACAGGTGCAACAACATAATACCGCAGCAGGCCAGGTGATGGAATCCCTTAGCGCCATCAATTTACCGGTAATGATATTGAGTTTCATTTTCTATTTCCTGGGTGGCTACCTGCTTTATGCAGCACTGTTTGCTGCTATTGGTGCCGCTGTTGACAACGAGGCAGACACCCAGCAGTTTATGCTGCCCATTACAATCCCGATGGTCTTTTCTATTATAATGGCACAAATGGTAATGAACAATCCATTTGGTCCGGTTGCCTGGTGGTTATCCATCATACCCTTTACCTCCCCTATTATCATGATGGTAAGGATTCCTTTTGGTGTTCCTGTAATGGATATTCTGATTTCAGCCTCTGTGCTCATTGCCGGTTTTCTTGCAACTACCTGGATTGCTGCAAGAATATACAGAACCGGCATCTTGATGTACGGGAAGAAAGTCTCTTATAAAGAGATTTGGAAGTGGCTTAAATTTAGCAGTTAAATTAAATAAGAAATTCTTTATCAATCGATTATTTGATAATTTAACCCAACAACTTTCATATTTCATCGGATGTTTTTTTTTATCTTTGTAACAGCCATCCGGATTTATCTAACCGAAAACCATCCCAATGATAGCAGCGATAATTGACTGTGGTACGAATACTTTTAACTTATTGATTTCCGAGTTTCAAATCAACGGAAAACCCCGGATAATCCTTAACACCAAAAAAAGTGTGAAACTTGGAGAGGGGGGGATGAAAGATAATAATATTGCCCCTGCGGCATTTCAACGTGGTGTAAAAATTTTCCTTGAACTGGTAAATATTGCAAAGGACTACAAAGTGGATACAGTGCAGGCATTTGCGACCTCCGCTGTTCGCAGCAGCAAAAACGGACATGAATTTGTCAAGAAAATTTTTGAAAAAACGGGCATCATGATCCAGGTGCTTAATGGGGATACCGAGGCCCAATACATCTTCAAGGGAGTTAACTTAGCCATTGAAAATATGGATGAACCTTCTCTAATCATGGATATTGGAGGTGGAAGCACTGAATTCATCATTGTGGAGCAGCAGGAGGTTGTCTGGAAGAAAAGTTTTGATTTGGGTGCGACCAGACTATTGCAGGAATTCAAACCCTCCGACCCTGTTTCGACCGAAGACATTGAGAAGACCAAGGTTTATTTAAAAGAGATGCTCCAATCTCTCGCCCTGCAACTAAAAAAGAACCCTGTGAAAAGTCTTATAGGTTGCTCAGGTTCCTTTGAGTCGCTGGCCGATATGATTCTTGCAAAGAAACCGGAAGGTTCTTCTTACGACAAATTATATACTTTTGACAATGATGATTTTAAAAGCATTTACAAACAACTTCTGGTAAGCACAGAAGCTGAAAGAAAACTAATGCCCGGCCTTGTTGAATACCGCGTTGACACCATCGTTTTTGCAAGTATATTTATCCGTTATATCAAGAAACGGTTTAAGATTGATCAGATGTACTTCTCATCCTATGCATTAAAGGAGGGAGTGCTGGCTGATCTAATTCAACACAACATATCACTTTAATAAATTCCAAACAGAAAATCTATGCCCAGAATATTGGTAATTGACGATGAAAGTAGCATTCGCAATACGCTCAAGGATATACTCGAATATGAAAAGTTCGAAGTCGACCTGGCCGAGGACGGCTTTGAAGGATTAGAAAAAGCTGCTCAGGCGAAGTATGATGTAATCCTTTGCGACATAAAAATGCCAAAAATGGACGGGATGGAGGTTCTGGAGAAACTCCTGGAATTAAACTCCGACCATACCGTTGTTATGATCTCCGGTCATGGAAACATTGAAACGGCAGTGGAGGCAATCAAAAAAGGTGCCTATGATTTTATTTCAAAGCCACCCGATATCAACCGCATGCTCATTACCATCAGAAATGCCCTGGACAAAACCGAGCTGGTTACGGAAACAAAGGTCTTAAAACGCAAAGTAAGCAAAACCTATGACATGATTGGCGAATCAGAAGCCATCAATCAAATCAAAGAGATGATTGAACGTGTGGCACCCACTGATGCACGCATATTCATAACCGGCCCCAATGGCACAGGAAAAGAACTTGTTGCCCGATGGCTTCACGAGTTGAGCAATCGCTCCAAAGGACCTTTTGTAGAAGTTAACTGTGCTGCAATCCCTTCGGAACTCATTGAAAGCGAATTGTTCGGACATGAGAAAGGATCATTTACTTCCGCCATAAAGCAGAAGAAAGGGAACTTTGAACTGGCCAATGGTGGGACTCTTTTCCTGGATGAAATCGGGGATATGAGCCTTGCGGCACAGGCCAAAGTTTTGAGGGCTCTTCAGGAAAGTAAAATTCAAAGGGTAGGTGGAGAAAAAGAAATTCCGGTAGATGTAAGGGTTGTTGCTGCTACCAACAAAGACATTCAGAAAGAAATAGTACTGGGAAATTTTCGGGAAGACTTGTATCACCGACTGAGTGTGATTCTGATCAAGGTGCCCTCGCTCAATGAAAGAGAGCAGGACATTCCTGTTTTGGCTGATTATTTCCTCAGGCAGATAATTTCGGAGCATGGCATGCCACAAAAAACCTTTGAAAATGAGGCACTAAAATCTTTACAGCAAATTACCTGGACGGGGAATATCCGGGAATTAAGAAATGTCGTGGAACGGCTTGCCATTCTTTGTGATAAGATAATAACCGCAGATGATGTAAAAACTTTTGCCCAGCCTTTGAGTGCTGTTAAAAACAATTAGAAGCACTAAGCAAACACCGGCGAATAGCTTCTCCATCAACACCAACCCCCGCTATTTCAGTGAGTTAAGTATACCTGTATTTCTGAAGAAGAAAAATGCATCATATCTTAATGGCAGGACTGTATTAACGTATTGCCGTGGTTCATTGGCAGGATTAAAAACTACCCCAACTGCTCTGTGACCTCTTGGTTCCATAAAATCCTCGTGAGTTCTGTCCTCTTCAGAAAAAATCAGGTAAAAAGCTTCTTTGCCGGTTTTGTTAAAAAGATACTCAACACTGTTTCTTCTGGCAGGAGCTATGCGCATATCCTGCATTCGGGCTTCCCAGGATGCTCCGGCAAGAACCCTTCCTTTGTAGGTAGTAAAACCCACCGAGAATACATTCTCCGGACCATGGTATACCCTGCTCAGTTCTCCTATGTTTTGATTTCCTGCATTAAACATATCGGTAAACCTGGCATCTCCCACATGTGTGTTATGGGCCCATACTATCCCTTTGCTATCCTCACCGTACAATTCAAGCAGCCTGTTCACGGTTTCATGCATATGATGAGCCCTGGAATTCCATCCTGAAGCATCCTGACGGGTAGCAGATTTGCGGTAGAATTTCTCAGCATTTTGTTTAACAATGGCATTTTGCAGAAGGTAAAAAAAGTCTTGTTCGCCCATTGATTCAGCCAGCCTTTCAGATGATTCCAAAAGCTTTACAACCTGGGAAGCAGCTTCCTGACAGCTACTTCTCCCCTGCTGAACTGACCTTGCATACTGCCAGCTATCGCCTTGATAAGGCGCAAAACACTGATATAAATTGCTTACTTTCCTGTAGATTTCGATATCTTCATTCTCAAGCGATGATAAAACAGCCTCTTTAGATCGCCATTCATCATATACATCCATACCATAAAAACCGGCTTTAAGCTTTTCTTCCGGCAGCTTATCGTTATAAGCCCTAAGCCACTCAACCATTGCAACTACTTCTTCATTACCCCACATCCATTGGGGCCATCGGCTAAGGCCTGACAAAACCTCCCTGGCAGAGCCCGGGGCACCAGGCAGATTTTTCACATAACGATTCAGTTCATAAAGACTTGCAAAATCCCCTTCTACAGCTATAAAGTTAAATCCTCTCTCCTTTATAAGTCTTCTACTTATGGAGTCGCGCCAAACATAGTATTCATACGTGCCATGACTTGCCTCGCCCAGCAAAACAAGTTTCTTGTCTCCGGCAACCTCAATAAGTGGATTTAAAGCACCATCAACTTCAAGGCTGACAGAACGGTTTTTAATATACTCCTCGAGACTTTCTTTTCCGCATGCCCCGGAAGTAAGAATAATAAAAGCACTGAAAAAAACAAATTTCATTAATCGGGAAATACGCATGTCATAAAAAATAAAAGGGCTAATAAACATTAGCCCCTGGTTAACAATCAACTATGTTTAAAGAATCTTATCAAACACTAAATGCTTAAAATATAAACCCAATCTTGATACTGTTAAGAAAATAATGATCGTAAGTTTCATCCTTTTTCACACCATCAAGATAATGAAAAATCGTGTTTCGCCATCCTAATTCATAACCAAGGCGGAAGCTATCAGTAATTTTAACAGAAAAACCACCTCCAAAGGGAATTACAGGTTGCACCTGACTATAATCATTCTGTGTGCTGATAAGCCTGTCATTTTGATCATATATGCTGGCATCACTAAAAAAGACACCGATACCCACAAAACCATACAAATCAAAAGGACTCCTTGAGAGTGCAGGTAGTCTGAATTCGGTTTTGGCATAGAATTCAAATATATCATTGTTGAAGCGAAATACCTCGCTTCCTTCAGGGGCAAACTCTCTCTCCGCCTTCAGATTGGCAAAGCCCATTCCAAGGTTCATAGCAAACCAGTCATTCATAATATACCGGCCATAAAATCCACCGCTCAAACTGAAATTGGAAGAATGATATTCGGCAAATTCGCCAATGGGTATACCTTTGTTCCCTCCAATATCAGAAATTGCATGAGAAGTTCCGATAGTTATCCCCAGCTCCCAGACACCAAGAGACTGATATTGATCACGCCGTGATGTTTGCAGAGGTGGCTTAGGTGTATTTCTTACAGAATTTCCATCGCTGGAAGGCGATGATCTTGAACTTCCATTGTAAGCATCTGGATTCTGACTATTACTGGCCGGAGGGGAATATCTTCTGGGACGGCTGCTGTTATGTCTCTGAGAGCGACTGTTCTGTTGAGCAATTGTTCTTCTGCTTACTCCAAACAGTCGACGGAAAAAATTGTCGTTCTCTGCAAACAACTCAAAAGAGTGTTGTCCCCAAAGAGCCTCATTTGAAATTTCTGTTTCAAGGCTAACCTGATGTTCAGAAGAGATTTCTGCCGAAAATGCCGGGATTACAGAAATGGCGAAAAGCAGGCTAATCAGGCAGAACGTTTTTGGGTGAACAAGATTTGACATGGTGACTTGTTTTGGTTTACTGAATGAAGGATATGTTTGAAATCCGGGTTCAAATATAACTAAAAATAAATTTTCTGCCTATAAAAAGCATGCACTGCAAAGAAGTCATCAATCCACTGGCTTACAGGCCAGTGGCAAGTTTATTGTTGGTACTACCATCGGCGTCGGGTTTGCTCCAGGAAGTAGGATACTTTTACTGTTCCAAAGTAGTAACTGTCACTTCCACGGCTCCACGGTCGGGTAAACCCATCCAGATAATCGAAGAATGTTTTTCTCCATCCCACTTCGTATCCAATCTTCCACTCACGGTTGATGGTATAGTTAAAACCTATTCCCATGGGGATAGCAGGCTGAAAATTACTGAATTCATCTTCCGTAAAATCATGGGGTGGCGGGTTAGGCACCGTAAGATTGGGATTGTGGTAAAAACCTGCAAGCCCAATAAAGCCATAAAGACTAAAAGGAAAATTTAAGGAGATTGTTGGCACATAAACTTCGTATATTAGTGCGAGTTCTATAATATTGTTGTCGAAATAAAAGTCTCTGGTTCTGCCTTCTGCAAGGGAGTCAGCGCCATGCACCCTGCCATAATTAAGAGATGTTTTCACAGCAAACAATGGATTAAACCTATAGCGTGCAAAGCCACCCAGGTTGAGGCTGGTAGTGCTCCATTGGGTATTCAGGAAGGAAGGTCTTTGATCGACGGAGGTGCCACTTACATCGGTAAGCGAATGAGAGGTTCCAATGTTGCCTCCAATTTCCCAGCCCAGATCGCGAAGTGAAAGCGCTCGTCTGGAGGGTGTCAGCGGACGGCGGGTACCACCCGGAGGACGAGACCGACTGGGAGGCTGAAAAGATGAACGAGTGTTATAAACAGGAGACCTGCTCTGACTTTCACCTTCCAGCGGCATCAATAAAAACAGTAACAGACCGAAACAAAGGGAAAAAAATGGCTTCATCAGCATTATTTTTTTTTAACTATAAAACAAACATTATCGGATAACAAATATACCTCTTTTTCCAAAGTTATTAACAAGTAATAATACGGAAAATGCTAAGGTAGCATTCTGTCAGCTTTTCACTGGGTAAAAAGCACAGGAAAGAAATCCTGTTCAAAACCTTCACCTTCAAATGGGAAGTTTTATCTTATGCAATCTTTTTCCAAATTCTAAAGGCATTTTTACTATCTTGTAAGCACATTTCGAACGATAAACACAGCAATAAGTCAAATGGAAAAAAGAGATATAACCATCAGCCCATTCAAGATAATGATCGTTGACGATGATCCCTCAGTGGTAAAAGCACTGGAAAAGATTTTATTCAGAAAAAACTATCTTTTTTTTAGTGTTAACTCAGGAGAAGAAGCTCTGGAGATGTTAAATGACATTGAGCCAGATATGATTTTGCTGGATGTATTTATGCAGGGCCTTTCGGGTTTTGAGGTTTGCAGTGAGCTAAACAAGAGAGGCATCACAAAAAAAATCCCTGTCATATTTCTCACCAGCAACGATCATAGCAGTGAGGTAATCAAGGGTTTTAAAACCGGTGCTGTAGACTACATTCTTAAACCTTTCAATGCGGAAGAATTGCTGGCAAGGGTGCAAACACATCTGGCACTGAAAAAAGCAAGGGAGGATATCAGGATGATGAATATCATCAAAACCAGATTCTTCTCAATTATGACCCACGATATTAAAGATGCACTTACGGGAGTAAAAGGAGTGGCAGAATTTCTGCACGATGAACTGCAAAGCAATACCATCGACATAGAGGAAATAAAAAAACTTTCCGATTTTTTACTTGTTGACAGTACTGAACTGTATCAGTTTGTCAATGGTCTCATAAAATGGGATCATATTGAAACTGAAATAACACTACCTTCTGTTCTTCCGTTTAATGCTGAGAAATTATTAATTGAGCTACTACAGGATTTTGAACCCCAACTGACTTATAAAAGCATTACAGTGAGCAAATCCCTTCCGGAAAAACTTACCATGTATACCGACCAAAGGATTGTGAGAGACATTGTTTCTGAATTGCTCAAAAATGCAATTAAATACTCTTATGAAGGCAGCCGCATCACTGTTAAACTGGAAAAGGTTGACAATGTGAATATAATTATGGTTGAAGACGAGGGAGTGGGTATGGAAAAAGAAGTTTTAGAGAATGTTTTCAGACTCGACACCCCACACCCAAAAACCATAGGAACCAAAAACGAAAAAGGAATCGGGCTTGGACTTGTAATCTGCCAGGCACAGGTTCAAAAACTCGATGGAGAGATTACCATTCATTCGGAAAAACACCATGGAGTAAA
>SLPR01000261.1 GCA_007131895.1 Bacteroidales bacterium
GGCCTCTCTTTTTCCATGAGTATATTCAGAGAAATAATAAGATTACTTCTGAATTTGCAGTTTGCCGGTGAAGATACCTTCAGTAGTAGTGATTCGAACAAAGTACATTCCACTTTCAAAGTGTTCTGTATTGATCTGGTATTCTTCACTGTTAATGGTATTGCTATAAACGACTCTGCCGCTTATGTCAAATACTCTGACTTGCTGCATTTCCAGCGTGCTTACAAGGTTCACCAGATCTCTTACAGGGTTCGGGAACAAATGGATATCAGTAAACTTACCTGTAATGTCAGTTATATTGGTGTATAAGGGGAGCTCAATTAAATCACCACCCATATTTGTAGCCACCCATAATCCGAAAGCAGGGCCGTTACTGTTGTTGTCAGGATTTAGGAATCCACTGGCTACAACGGTAAGTGCAGCACCATCTAAATCCAGCGTTGCAAGTGGAGCTTGATAGGAAGCAACCAAAGTTTCACCATCAGCAGTGCGAACCTCCAATACGTAATCAGCAGTTGGCAGCGAGAGATATCCGGCGAACTCGCCATATTCAAAGTTGAATAATGCACTTTCACCACCCATTGCCCAAACACTCACTTCAGGAGCGTCGGTAGCACCATGGAACACCAGCAGATCAGTTTCTTCTGCATTCAGTGCTGCTTCACGGGCAGGTGCAAATGGATAAACTGTAAAGGCAGGAGCCGGGTCATACCCCGTATCACTGACAATACCATTAGCAACTATTACATAAGTTTCGTCAGCATCAAAAGTTACTGTGAAATTAAATACAGATGCTTCTATACCAGCATTGGCAGGAGCAACGTCTAAGGTTAGCTCAACTTCTGCGGGTACATCAACAAATGGAGTTGCTTTTCTGAAAGCCAGACCTTCAACAAAGATTTCACCATTGACAAAAATATCCACTTCCGAAGCAGCAAGGTCTGCAGAGTTGTGAATGATTTGTGCACGGGCAAATTCCGGCGTCTCAATATCAATTTCAAAATCAATGGTCATAATCTCAGAAACCCCTGAAGTGTATACAGACTGAACACCGGCAGTGTGTGTGCCACCGGGCAGGTTGGTAAACATATGTTCAGTTTCGGTTATTTCTGAAGCAACCTCAGTTTGATTGAGGAACACATTGTATCCAACAAATGCTTTTTCAGCAAAGTTGTAGTTCATGTCGTCAATGGTAACAGGCTTGAGGAATTTTCCGTCGCGGGCAGCATCGTTGTTACCTTCCTGTGGATTGGAATATACCATCAGGTCTCTAACGTCGATTTTTTCACCACCTACTGAGATATTGTCAATTGCCCATGGATACCACAAACCATCGTTATTGGGACCATCAACGTTATTCCATGCAATATGGATATCCTGACCTGCGTATGCAGAAAGGTCAATAACAGCAGGAGTAGCATATGCATTTGCTCCGGCAGGCAGGTCGCTGGCATTCCATAGGATATCCCAGGTGTCTCCACCATCTGTAGAAGCTTTCACATAGTAGTTGTCTTGGTTCACAGAACCGTTGGTTCCGCTGTACCAGAATACCAGGTCGCCCATAGGAGCAGTAAACTCAGGTGTAATCAACCATTCGTCCTGATGATTAAAACTCCACATCATGAATGCCTGATAGTCTCCATCCTGGGGTACAATCGGGGGTGTTAGTGCAACCGTACCGGTAATATGCCATGTGGATGTAAATCCTGCCTGGCTGCCGGTATTGTTTATGATTTGATCCCAACCCTCAGGAAGAACTCCGCCTTCAAAGCTTTCGGACCATCCGAATGTATTGTTCCAGCTAAAAAGTGCATCACCTTCAGGTAATCCTTCTGTCTCAACCAGCAATCCGTAAGGAGCTATGATGATTTCTTCCAGTTCTGCAGTATACGTAAAGTCATCCTGAATATCGATGTTTTCTGCGATATAATCGTGGAAGTTGTCATGCGTGATATGCAGGGTGTACATACCCTTGCGAACGGATTCGAAGTGTGCCACTCCGTCAAGACCCACGGTATGCTCGTAAACATATTGTTCATGGTCCTGATTGGTAAGCACTAGATGCGCACCTTCGGGGCTGTCGCCTGAATTGGTAGTAACCGTAAAGGTAGCGGGAACACCAAATACCATTGCGAAATCAACCGTAATGATAGGTGAAGTACCGCTAGTGTGCACAGACTGAACACCTGCAGTATAAGTGCCTTCATCCAGATCTTCAAACAAGTATTCCATTTCAGTGATTTCGGTTGCTACCTGATCACCATTCAGGAAAACATTAAAGCCGAGGAAAGCTTTGGATGCTTTTTCAAGGATTGAGTTTGCATAATCAGGTACTCCTGAATAGAATGGTTCGTTAGTACTAATCATCTTGGGAGCAGGTCCGAAAGCTTGATCATGAGAAGCAAATGCGTTTTTATTGGAAGAAGGACCAAAGTCTAAGCCCATACCACGAAGCAGGTAGTTTTTCTCAAACCCCCAAACACTGATATCAGTAAACTCATATTCTGTGTCATTGATATTAAAAACGCCAAATTGTGTTCCCGGAACAAATTCCCAGGGCTCTCCAATACCATCATCAATAGCAAGAGACAAGAAGCCTGCAGCACTTAGACCTATGAAAAACCCATCAGCACTTACGGTTTGACTCAACTCATAGGTATTCCATTCCATATGGACATTAGGTACGTTTGAGTTTTCATAAAGTACATTGTTACGATCAGGAGTTCCATCTGCTTTAAGGCCTAATATCCAAACTTTTACTGTGGAGTATGGACCAGCCCCGTCTGTTAGGAACCAACTGATTTCATTGATGTCAGCATTGCGATGATGAGCATTTCCCATCACACTGTTTGGGGAATCTTGGAATCCTAACTGCGCGTCAACAACTCCATCATCATAGCGAAATTCTGCTTCTTCACCAACAGCCCATGTTAGGAGTGCATTGCCTTCGTCCTGACCGTCAATATCCACTTGCAGGTTGACCGGGGGAAGAATGATTTCAATAATTGTGATAGTACCCAGGTCAAGGGCTCCATCTACTTCAACGGTTTCGTCTACATAGAGTTCATAGCCTGCTGCAGAAACAGTTAGGGTGTAAGTGCCTTCGAAAACATCTTCTATTTCGAAAGAACCATCAGCTTCGGTCATAACCATATAATCGTCATAACCTTGCAGTGAAACCATTGCACCATCCTGTAATACACCGTCGTTGCCTTCCACAATACCTGTTACAGTAAACTGGAGAAGGGCTTCGATAACAGCATCCTGAACGGTAGTTTCATCCTCTTCTATTACTACACCGGTTACAACGTTGGTTCCATAGCCAAACTTACTGAATTCAATATTGTAAGTATCCGGGAGCAGAAAGGGGAATTCATAAAAACCATCTGCGTCGGTATGAGTTGAAGCCATGGTGCCCAATACTCTTACCAGAACTCCTTCAACCGGATCGTCATCGCCATCAGTAACGGTACCTTCCAGAGCACCCAAAACGGCACTTGAGAAAAAGATTGAGGTGTTGGGATGCCAGTTGCTGGTGGTTCCGCCTTCGGGGTTGTGGGGATCAAGTCCTGAAGTACCATCAGCAGCTCTGCGACGGGTACGATTTGAACCCGGATCTTCAGTGCCGTAGAAACGGTCATTAATATTGTGGAAATCTTGTTCCCAAACTCTTTGGGTGTAAATTACAAGGTTTCCACCTGTGTATATGTATATGTCGTCGAGGTTGATAAAAATATTGTTTTCGCCACTTGGGAAATGAACAGCTCCTTCAAATACAAGTTGCAGGGATGCGGGGTCAATCCATCCACCGGAGAGATTGTCCTGCTCAGTTTCTCCAATCCAGATCGCGATTTCTCTGCCAGGCAAATCAGTGGCAAAATTATTGGTGTATTGTACACCTGTGATAACGCCACTGCCCATACCAATTTCATCGGGATAATAAATGGACTGGATAAGGCTGTTTCTCCAATAGAAGTCGAAAGGCATCCTTACATTGGGGTAGTTGGTGCCTGTACCAATGGTCACAACGATGATGTCGCCGGGCTGCACCACTACGTTAAGGTTGGCGGTCTGGTTGTTGCCTGGCAATTCGTCGGCAGCAAAGTCAACATAACCATAAAGGTAGGTTGGACCAGGTTCACCGGGAGCGGGAGTCCATGGCAGTTCATAAGTAAGGGTTTCGCCAAATTCAATGGCGGTACCTGCTACAGATGCTATCTCCACACCACCTTCTTTCATAAGTTTCACAGTGTAGTCACTTTGCGTAGCTGTACCTGCGTTTTGAACAGTAATGGTATACATGTTCTCAATACCTTCAGAAGGAGTAGTATTACCGGTAATAGAAAGTGCAGCCAGGTCATTTGCAACAACAGGTTCAAGAATAATGTTGTCCAGGTCCCAGTTGTTGATCTGGTAGGCATCTCCGTTAAATTCCCAGGCAAGATGCATAGTAGATTTATCTGCAGGAACATCAATATAAAGTTCTGCTACTTGTGCAGGAATGTTCCCTGTAATGTTATGTGTCCATATATCTGCCCATGTGTCACCACCATCAAAGGATACCCTGACAGCCAGCGTGTTTTGCACAACAGCAAAGTTGTTGAGGAATTGGTTGAACCTAAGTCTGAGCTCTGAATTCCCGTCAGTGTCAATAGGACCTGTTATGAGTCTTGACATACCTTCGAAGCGTGGTGTCCAGGTAAATCTCATCTGAGGTGCAGTGCCACCGGCGGTAGAAAAGTTTCTTACAGCCCAGTTAACCATACCATCACCCTGGTTGTTTCCGCCGGGATCAAGTTCTGCCTCAACAGTCCAGCCGGGAGGAATGGTTCCTATTTCATAGTCGAAGGTTTCGTAGAGCAAAATGCCTTCAGCACCCAGCAAAGCAGCATTGGAAGTGGCAGAACCACCTTCTCCGATTGCATTGCTAACAGTTACGGTATAAAAGTAGTTGCCAATTCCGGGAATAGTAGTGTCCAGGAACTCTTCCGCATCAATATCTGTTGCTACTTCAACAGCTCCGGGCATACGAACCAGGGTATAGGTAAGGTCAGTGCCACTGATGTAGCCACCGTTCAAACCTTCGGTAGGAGCAGTCCAGCTTACATGGCCGTCATTGCCCTGGGCAACAAGGGTAACATCTTCCGGTGCAGCAGGCAGGTCTTCACCAACATAAACAGAAACAGATGCGGCAGGGCCTTCACCGTCGGTGTTTACGCCGTATACAGTATAGGTGTATGTTCCGGCAGCGGCAATGTCATCATCCGTATAAGATGCTGCACCACCGATAGTGGGAGTAGTAACCGTGTGGATAAGCTCACCATTGCGATAAACTCTTACCTCATCAAGTTCGGTGAGGGTTTCACCATTAAAAGTTTCGGAGGGGTTTGTCCATGCCAGTGCTACTTCCAGCACACCAAGGTCAGCTGCCGTGGCAGTCAAACCGGTAGGAGCAGCAGGTGCGTCAGGATCTGCCAGGTTCATCATCAACCATACTACAGAGTTGGCATAAAGAGTAACCCCGTCGCCTGTAAAGTTGAGGTTGCCGCTGGCCACAGGCAAAAGGTTCATGGATACCACATTGTCCTTGGCAGCGACCAGCAGGGATCCGTTACTCCATTCCACAATACCGGTAGCACCAGAAGCAACCTGGTTATCCTGAATTAATCCTTCAGTGATGCCAAGTGCAGTTACATCGGTAAGCAGGGGGTGGTCCGCTTCCAGAACAGTTCCAAGGGTGAAATTTCCGGTTATGTCGGTAGTAGCCTGGGTAAAAGCAGAATAGTTTCCGCTGATATAGTTACCTCCGAAAGCCCATGCACTTGAAGGGAAGTCCATAATGTATGAATTATCAATCACCAAACCTCCCTGGTCGATGTAGGCAGCGAAGATGTCTCCTGCTGCGTTGGGTGAAATACCACCCACAGACAACCACTGGTTGTTGTTGAAAGCAATAAGAACATCATAGGGGGTCAATGCTTCCAGTGTCAAAGAAGGAAGATTGGCCTGAGGATAGGAAGTTGCGGTAATAAATGCATATCCGTCCAGGGCAGCTCTGAGAGCTTCTGAGCCATCAGTGTCTGGTGAAACAATTACTACATTTATGTTGCCGGGATAGGTTAATCCCTTGCTGTAGTCAGCAAATACATCCTTCCGGGCAGGAATGGCAGTGCTCCTTTTGATCTGTTCAAAAGAGTGTTTTGCTGCTTCACGCTCAGCAAGATTGATTTTTTGCAGTTTCTCATAATCCTGTGGATCCATTTCAAAGCTTTGCCCGGTTGCGGCAAAAACCCATAGGAATAAGCTTAGTAAAAATGTAATTCTCTTCATAAGTTTTAATTTTAGTTTAGTTTAGTCGAATTATTAAATCAATAATAATTTAGTTTGTGTTTAGTCCTTTTTAGTCATAAACCTCCGTTTTTAGTTAGACATATTGTTTAATTATTCTTTTGAATCCCTAAATTTATAATACATATGTTATATAAACAAAATATTTTTCACAAAAAAACGCTGCAATTCCTGAGTTTGTAAATGTTTGGTCTTGAAAAAAGCTAAGTATGTGTAATAAATAAAATGCCAGGGAGATCTTTAATGATGTTTTGCAGATTTTGAAAAAAAATACTTTTCCAAAGTTTGGGGGTGGGCCTCCGGGTAAAAGAAAATATCATGCTATTATTCTTTTGAAGTTTTTGTCTTGGCAAACTCAAAATTAATAATTAATGTATATAATTACAAGTTAAAGTAAAATTCTTTTTTAAAACAGCGATGCTTGTCTGTATTTGTTGTTTATTTAAAAGGAAAAATGAAAAGATTGATTACGGCTATGTTTTTTGATTATAGTTGCCATATCTGGCCCCTGGAAGGGAAATAATGGCTGCATTGGATGGGGTGCAACTGAATAAGTCACCTGAAAAGTATTGTGGCAAAATATATTCAGATTTAGCAAACAAAACCCCTTCTGATTAGTTATGAATCATAATATACTGCTTATTAAATGTGGTTGCCTTTAGGGTTGTAAAGAGAGTGAGTTACTCTATATTTTTTAATAGCGATTTAATAAACGTTAGCTATTGGTATTTTACCTTTGCCAAAGCGCACATCAAACAATAATAATATTATTTTTGTATAAAACTAAGCCTGTAGTAAACACAACATAATGGAAAAATTCTCCTATCTGGGCAATGCCGAACCTCAGACCATAGAATCCCTATACAAAGCCTACCTTTCGGATCCCGAAAGTGTAAGTGCTGACTGGCAAAATTTTTTCCAGGGATTTGATTTTGCCCTTACCAAATATCCCGACACAGACAATCTCTCTGAAAAAGAATCCAGGGTTTTCAGGAATGAGTTTAATGTTATCGACCTGATAAATGCCTATCGTGAACGTGGGCACCTTTTTACAAAAACCAACCCGGTGCGAACACGCAGAAGGTATTCTCCTACTTTGGATCACTCCAATTTCGGGCTTACCGATGAAGATTTGGACCACTCTTTTCAGGCAGGTAATGAAATAGGAATTGGCAAAACCTCTCTTCGCAAAATTATTGACCATCTGCAGACTACTTACTGCCTTGGTGTAGGTGCTGAATTCATGTTTATTCGCAGCCCGGAAATTGTGGAGTGGTTGAAGAATAAAATGGAAACCTCCCGTAATTTGCCCAAATTTGAAATCCACACCAAACGACAGATCCTGAAAAAGCTTACTGAAGCGGTAGGTTTTGAGCATTTTGTAAGAATGCGGTTTCCCGGGCAAAAACGATTTTCGCTTGAAGGATGTGAAACCCTTATTCCGGCGCTTGACTCGGTCATTGAACTGGGTGCCGGTATGGGTATCAGGGAATATGTAATCGGCATGGCCCACCGGGGCCGACTCAACGTACTTGCCAATATATTAAAAAAACCTTACCGCAGAATTTTTAGCGAATTTCAGAGCAATGCATATGAAGATGAAGGTTTGTTGGGCGATGTAAAATACCATCTTGGTTGTACCCTTGAAACCCAAACCAGCGCAGGCGAAACCATCAATCTGAGTATATCGCCCAATCCCAGCCATCTTGAAGCTGTAAATCCCGTGGTGCAGGGTATCGCCAGGGCCAAGGCTGATCAGAAATACCTGAGCGATTATCAGAAAGTGGCTCCTATTCTTATTCATGGCGATGCCTCCATTGCCGGACAGGGGATTGTTTACGAAGTAATACAAATGTCACAGCTTCCGGCTTATAAAACGGGGGGTACTATCCATTTGATTATCAACAATCAGCTGGGGTTTACTACCAATTATCTCGACGGGCGCAGCAGCACCTATTGCACTGATGTAGCCAAAACCATTCAGTCTCCCGTTTTTCATGTCAATGGTGATGATGTGGAAGCGGTGGTCTATACCATTGGGCTTGCCATGCAATTCAGGCAGAAGTTTCAGCGTGATGTGTTTATCGATTTGCTTTCTTATCGAAAATATGGCCATAATGAGAGCGATGAACCCCGGTTTACTCAGCCCATTCTTTATAAAATCATCGAAAAACAT
Source organism: Bacteroidales bacterium (assembly GCA_007131895.1). Lineage (GTDB taxonomy): Bacteria > Bacteroidota > Bacteroidia > Bacteroidales > UBA7960 > SKVR01. The sequence continues at coordinate 8,525 of SLPR01000261.1, forward strand.
CCCGATCCCGCTACCATATACATTGACAAACTGGTTGCAGAAGGTTCAATATCTAAAGAAGATGCAACACAATTGCGCGAATCGTTTAATGATACCCTTGATAAAGAGTTGGTCGAAGCCCAAAAAATTGATAAAGGAAGTATAGACCCTTTTCTTGAGCAAACATGGGAAGGTTTTCTCAAACCGGACCAGTTGCAGATTTTTGATGGAGCAGACACACGAACAGACATTCAAACGTTGAAAATGCTGGGGAAAAACATGTGCAGCTTACCCAATAGTATGTCGTTTTTCAGGAAAACCATTCGCTTGATGCAAGAGCGCGAGAAGATGCTGAATGATGGGCAAAAACTGGATTGGGCCATGGGCGAACTGCTGGCTTATGCTTCGCTTTTGAAGGAAGGATTTGATGTGAGATTCTCAGGGCAGGACGTGGCAAGGGGTACTTTTTCTCATCGTCATGCTGTACTCATTACCGAAGATACAGCCGCCGGGTATATACCATTAAACAATATCTCAGACGAACAGGGACGATTCGAAATATACAATTCGCTGTTATCGGAATATGGTGTGATGGGCTTTGAATACGGCTATGCCATGGCAAGCCCGCGCAGTCTCGTTATTTGGGAAGCACAGTTTGGTGATTTTGTCAATGGAGCTCAAATAATTCTTGATCAATTTCTTACCAGTGCAGAGGAAAAATGGAGAGTGATGAATGGACTGGTACTGCTCTTGCCACATGGATTTGAAGGGCAAGGGCCCGAGCATTCCAGTGCGCGGATGGAGAGATTCCTTGCCAGCTGCGCCGAAAATAACATCCAGATTGTCAACTGCACTACCCCCGCAAATTTTTATCATCTTTTGCGCAGGCAAATGAAAAGAAATTTCAGAAAGCCACTGGTAGTATTTACACCCAAGAGCCTCTTGCGCCACCCCAGGTGTACCTCTACCCTGGAAGAATTGGCCTCAGGAGCTTTTCAGAGCGTAATTGATGATGTGAGCGCGGATCCTGAATTTGTTGAAAGAGTGATATTCTGCAGCGGTAAAATCTATTACGAACTTGACGAATACCGCCATAAGCATGAACTCCACAACACGGCAATTATTCGTATTGAGCAGTTTTATCCATTCCCACTGAAAGAAATCCAGGCTGCTGAGATGAAATACTCTAATGTTAAGCGTTGGCTTTGGGTCCAGGAAGAACCTAAAAATATGGGCGCATGGTACTTTATCAATGATTATATGCATTTCCTCGATCCCGGGGTGATTGCAAGACCGCCCAGTGGAAGTCCGGCAAGTGGTTCGAGTAAGTTTCATACCATACAGCAAGACAAAATTGTGGAAAAGGCATTTGAAGATTGTAACTGCGAAAATGTTTGCCGCGAATGCAAGCAGCTTTGCATCAGCCACCTCAACCAGTTTAACACTATGTAATTTGTCTCATCTTAACCCAATAACCCAATAACCCAATAACCCAATAACCCAACAATCCATTAACTCATTAACCCAACAAAAATGATTGATATAAGAGTACCGGAAGCAGGAGAATCCATAACACAGGTTGAGCTGGCCAAATGGCTTGCTGCCGATGGTGATTATATTGAAAAAGATCAGGAAATTGCTGAAATAGATTCAGACAAAGCCACCCTCACCATCAATGCCGATGGTGCAGGGATTCTGAAAATTATCATTGATGAAGGCAGTACTGTTGAGCCCGGCAAGGTGATAGGTCAAATTGATACCTCTGCAGAGAAGCCCCAAAGCAGTCAGCCCGCCAGTGACAAAGACAACACTGCAAAGCAGCAAAAAGAAGAAAAAACCGGCGATTCAGATAAGAAGCAGGAGAAAGCAGAATCCAGTGACGCAGCTGAAACGGCTTCTTTCCGGCCTGAAGAGGAAAAGAAAACAGACACCACCGATGACTTTACCTTTAGCCCGCAGGCGAGCAAAATGCTCGATGAGCTGAATTTAAGTATTGATGATATAACCCGCAATCCGGATAACAGACGAATAACCAAAAAAGACTTGCTGGTAGCTATTGGGCAGCTGGCTGGCAAAAAGGACAGCGGGCAACCCACATCTTCCGGGCAGCCATCTGCTGCATGGGAAGGAAGCAGAGAGTCCGAAAAAATAAAAATGACCACACTGCGCCGTAAAATTGCCGAAAGGTTGGTGGCCGTAAAAAACGATACAGCAATGCTCACTACCTTCAATGAAGTGGATATGTCGGCTGTAATGAATTTGCGCAATAAATTCAAAGATAAATTCCAGGAAAAATACGGCATCAAGCCCGGCTTCATGTCCTTTTTTATCAAGGCTGTCACCTCAAGTATTCCCTCATTTCCTCAGGTTAACGGGCAAATTGATAACGGGCATATTGTCATTCCTGATTATGCAGATATCGGTATTGCAGTAAGCACACCCAAGGGGTTGATGGTGCCGGTAATAAGGGATGCGCAAAGCAAAAGCCTGTTTGAACTGGAACAGGAGATAGGCAATCTGGCTAAAAAAGCCCGGGATAATAAAATAACCATCGAAGAACTTACCGGAGGGACTTTCAGTATTACCAACGGAGGGGTATTTGGTTCCATGCTTTCTACCCCGATTATCAATCCACCGCAAAGTGCTATTCTGGGTATGCATAATATTATAGACAGGCCTGTGGCCATTGATGGAAAAGTGGAAATACGGCCCATCATGTACCTTGCTTTATCCTATGACCACAGAATCATTGACGGCAAAGAATCCGTTGGTTTTCTGGTGCAGGTAAAAGAGTTTCTTGAAAATCCCGTCTCCATGCTGTTCCAGGGCAAGAACCCGGAGGAGATTTTGCTGGGATTATAAAGCATCTTCATCGAAGTTTTTCAGCCAGGCCACCGCAGCATAAATTATAGGTGTGTCGATGAGCGCTGCAAAAAACTTGAAAATGTAGCTGTTGAGAATGAGCACCAATAAGGCTGCAATGCCGGTAATGCTGTCTCCCAGATTGCCTGAAAAATAGAGGATACTTATGATGGCTGTGGAATCTATCAACTGACTCACCATGGTTGAGGCATTGTTGCGCAACCACAAATGCCGGCCTTGTGTTTTCTTTTTCCAAAAATGAAACAGGCGTACATCTATTGTCTGAGCTGTAAGGTAAGCGATCATGCTGGCAATGGTATTTCCTATCATATACCCGTAAATGCCATCAAAGAGATGAAGTCCTGCACTTACTCCTTCGGCATTGGGAAGATGGAAGTTTATGATCATCAGTGTCAGCATAAAGCAATTTACTCCAAACCCCACCCACACGAGCAACTGAGCTTTGCGCCGGCCAAACAATTCCGACACGAGATCGGTTGCCAGAAAAGTGGCAGGGAAAGCAATTAACCCGGCGGGCACAATCATCGAATACTGATTTCCTTCACGCACCAGGGAGGGCACAATGGGCAACAACCAGTCAGGCAGATTCAGCGTAAATAAATGGATGAATTTGGTGGTGCCGATAAGATTGCCCAAAACCAGTGCAGTGATAAAAACACTGCTTAGTATCAGAAATATTGCATCACGGTTAAAAGCTGTATTTTTGAGCTTGCTTATCAGCATGAATAGATGGATTAGTTGTTAATATCAAACCACTAAACAAGGTGGTAATTAAAATGTTGAATGAAAGGAAGGTTTATGCTTTTCCGGTTCTTGTTAAACTTTAATAACCCGAATAAATGGCACTAATAAAATCGATAAGGGGTTTTACCCCAAAGTTTGGAAAGGATTGTTTCCTGGCTGAAAATGCAACAGTAATTGGTGATGTCATCATGGGCGATCAGTGCAGCGTTTGGTTCAATGCAGTGGTGCGGGGTGATGTCCACTTCATCCGTATCGGAGACAAGGTGAATATTCAGGATGGCGCCATTATTCACTGTACATTCGAAACGGCCCCTACCACCATTGGCAATAATGTGTCTATTGCCCATAATGCTATTGTTCATGGCTGTACTATTGAGGACAATGTACTGGTTGGGATGAGTGCTATTATAATGGATAATGCCGTGGTGGGTAGCAACTCGGTCATTGCAGCCGGCTCTGTTGTTCTTGAAAATACAGTTATAGAGCCCGGGAGTGTTTATGCTGGTGTACCTGCAAAAAAAATCAAAAATATTAACCAGGAGTTAACAGGGCATTTGCTTGACAGGATTTCCAACAATTATATTAAATACGCCGGCTGGTATA
>SLPR01000502.1 GCA_007131895.1 Bacteroidales bacterium
ACCACAATCCATATCCGCAGCTATTCACGGGTCTTACCCTGGCAAAGTGCTGCTGGTTGCCGGCTTCCAGGGTAACTGAAAAGAGGTTCAGGTTAACGGGTTGGTGATCAATTACCAGCGACTGCTCATCAAAAGAAGCATCCGTGGCTATTTGAATGTGGTAGAAATCAGCCTCAGCCGAGGAGTTCCACTGAAAGGTGGAAGTAAGGTTAACGTTGGTTGCTCCGTGGGCCGGTGTGTTGATTTTGGTGCTGGCGGGAGTTCCGGTGAAGAAACTGCCCTGCTCTGACCAGGATACAGACTGTCCGGCCGTGGACTTGATACGGAATACATAGTTTACCTGTCCTTCCAGGATACCTCCCCCAAGAACATAGGAGCTGCCGGTAAGCAGGGGCGAACTGTAAACGATAGTGCCCGGCGACTGCTGGCGTGCGATGGTAAGCTGGTAATGCTCACTCTCGGCCACGTCGGCCCAGTCAAAAAGAAAGTCATCACAAACCTCCTCATTGTCGGGGCTGATAATGTTTGCCGGCACGAGATATTCGTATGAAACGGGCTGCGACATGTTGCCCGTTTCGCGGTTGTGCATAAACTCTTCAACGGTAAAATATCCCCATCCTTCGGGATAAAACAAGGAGAAATCCTTGCCGAAAATGACCTGGAGAAATTCTCCTTCTGAGTGGGTCTCTTTGGTGGGCAATTCCTCATATCCATATACAAGGAAACGGCTGGCCTGCGAACCGGACACTGTCATGGCTGCCAGGTCGTCTTCCATTCCGCCTACTACACCAATTTCAGTAATCTGAGGAGAACCAAACTGGGTAGATTGCAACCATGGGATATGAGGGAAAATGGATTTTTCAGAATAAACACCATTGGCCAGGTAACCTGCCAGATCTTTGGTGGGGCTTACATAGCTTCTGGTATTGTAGAAAATAAATCCCAGCGCCAGGTTGTGTTCACTGTTGCGGTGTGCAATTATCTGGTTGGCGATTTCACTGGGATTCCAGTTGAACTTCTGGTAGCCTTCTTTTTGTGCCGGATCAAAAATCAGCGACTCAAAGCCGTTGGTAATGATTTTTTTATCATCGGGCAGGCTCTTCTGGGGGTATATTCTGTAGGAAGCCAGGCTGGGATAATGGTGAAGCCCAAATCTTGTGGCTTCGGCTCCCCACCATTCGGTAAGGGTGATAAAGTCCTGCGGGCCGCCTATTACCCAGTAGAGCTGGGGTGAGATATAGTCAACCGACCCGTCGTGGAGCCAGGCCAGCGGGTCGCAAAAAATTACATTGTAGTTGTCTCTGCCGGTGATCCCCTCGGGCAGGGTGGTTCCCCACTGGATTGCCGCTGAAGGTTGGGTGGAATAGATTCCCGCGGGGCTTACTCCAAATGCCATGCTGGGTTTGAAATACTTGATGGTATTGTTTACTTCCCTGATCATGTTGTTTACAGAAGCTCTGCGGAAATTTCCCCGCGTAAGCTGGCTGTACCACTGGCCCACAAACTCTTGTGTGGCATAAGTATCGTAGGTTTCCTGATCCAGGCTGTTGGGCATGCCCGAAGGATAAAAATAATCGTCGAAAATTACTCCATCCAGATCATAGCTGGTAATGAGGTCTGCTACAATGTTGGTGATCAATTCGGTGGTAGCAGGAATGCCGGGGTCGAAATAAGTGCGGCTGTCATGGGTCATGATAAGCTCAGGATGTGTCTGGGAATAGTCTCCCGGCAGGCCTGCATACTGACCGGCAATGTTTTCAAAACGATAGGGGTTGAGCCATGCGTGCACTTCGATGCCTCTTTTGTTGGCTTCCTGAATCACGAAAGCCAGGGGGTCGTAAGAGGGCTCATTGCCCCTTTGGCCTGTAATCCAATGCGACCAGGGCTCGTAGGACGACTGGTAAAGCGCATCTGCATTGGGCCTTACCTGGAAAAACACTGCATTGATGTTTCCGTCTTTCAAAACGTCCAGTATTTCTCTGAGCCGATTTTGCTGGTTCAGGGCTGAAACATTGGTGCTGTGGGGCCAGTCGATATTGTAAACACTGGTGAGCCATACTCCCCTGAGCTCCCTGTCGGGTTCCTGGGAAAAGGCGGAGGTGATACTGAAAACTAAAGCTAAAGCAAAAAGGTAAAGTTTTTCCATTCTTTCGTATTTTGGTTACATCATTTTTCCGCTGTGGCGGGAATTATTGCATGAACTTTAATTTTGCTCAATGAAGGAATTATCCGTGATTCAGGGCGTTAAATATCGGTTCATGCTGTTTTTTATCGTGTAGTGTGTGGTTGTTGATAAACCCGGAGAGACTTTGTAATCTCTCCGGGGGAATTTATTCAGCCTGTATTCTATCTCTTCACATGGTCAATTCCTATTCCGTAAGGAATGATGCCGGTTACATAAAACTCAGGTTCTTCACTGCCATCCAGCATCCACCTTTTGATACCCGATTGGCTGCCATCACCCACGATGGTCCCTTCAAAGTTGATGTCATCTTCATGGCGGAAGGGGTAATAGAGGTATCCGCCGTCTGCATCTACCACCATTTCGGTAACAAAAGTTCTTTCGGCTTCACCACCCTGCATGGAAAAGTCGGTGAGGGGGTCGATGAGCTGGATGTTGTTGCCGTCAATGTCGGAAACATACACACCGGGATCGTATCCGCCGGCAGCCTGGTTTACAGCAAAGTAGATTTTGTCGTTGTGGGTGTCCACTTCGAATGTCCTGATTTTAAGGTCAAATAATGGTTCAATCTCACCCAGGTAATCACCACTGGTGGTAAACCGGTATAAACCTCTTCCTGTACCATGCTTGCTGTACCATACTTCGCCGTTCACAATCCTGATGGCTCCGTCGGTCCAGCCAAAGGCTGAAGATACGCCAATGGCATTGGCCAGATCTGAGCCTTCGGCAGCCTGATGGAAGATATAGGGTTCAGGGTACTCGGCATCCTGTTCCTGGTAATGCAGGCTTCGGGCTCCCTGGAACCTGTCGAGCCAGTAAACAGTACCATCGGGTCCTACGGTTCCCACAAACGGGTCGTCGCGATAATCGTGATCATTGCCGGTGGCAGTTATGGTCCAGCGGTTGCCCCCATTGAGATTGGTGGTGAATATATAACCGTCAGCGGGTGTTTCAGCGGGTGCAAAACGGATGTTTTCCCCTGCCACGGTGATGACAATCCTTTCTTCATGAACGGTAACCGAAAGGGCATGCAATCCCACATCCACCCCCACATCTTCGTGAGGCAGATCGGTGCCCGTGTAAAGCATTTTTTTGTACAGGCTCTGATTGATGGCATTGGTGAAATAAATTGTTTTGGCAATCTCCGCCTGAAC
>SLPR01000021.1 GCA_007131895.1 Bacteroidales bacterium
TAAAAAGGCATTTAGGGGGTTAGCAAATATTTACCCGTACAACAAGAGAAAACAAAAAACCCTTGCTATCCATACAATCAGGAAAACAAAGGAATTTTTGCTGTTTTAATTACGTTGAGCTTCCGGCTTCTAATCGTCGCCAAATTCTATTAGAAAAGCTTTGATAAACTCATCAAGTTCTCCGTCCATTACGGCCTGCACATTTGAAGTTTCCACGTTGGTTCTCATGTCTTTCACCATTTTGTAGGGATGCATCACGTAGGAACGAATCTGCGAGCCCCACTCGATCTTCTTTTTGGTATCTTCCATGGCCTGGAGCTTTTCGCGCTTTTTTCTCAGCTCAATTTCATACAACTGAGATTTAAGCATGGTGAGCGCTTTTTCCCGGTTCTGTCCTTGTGAGCGGGTTTCCTGGCACTCGATGACAAGTCCGCTGGGTGCATGGCGCAACCTCACAGCCGTTTCCACCTTATTAACATTTTGCCCGCCGGGTCCGCTGGAGCGAAAGGTATCCCAGGATATATCAGCAGGATTGATGTCGATCTCTATATTATCGTCAATGACGGGATATGCGTAAACAGAAGCAAAGGAAGTGTGCCTTTTGTTGGCCGAATCAAACGGAGAGAGGCGTACCAGCCTATGCACCCCGTTTTCTCCCTTCAAATACCCGTAGGCAAATTCACCATCAAACTCAATGGAGGCGGATTTAATTCCCGCACCATCACCTTCCTGCATATCAAGCACCTTGGTTTTGAATTTGTTTTTCTCCCCGTAACGCAGGTACATACGCATGAGCATCTCAGCCCAGTCCTGACTCTCGGTTCCTCCGGCTCCGGAATTGATGTTTACAATGGCTGCCAGCCGATCCTCCTCTTTGCCCAGCATTTTCTTAAACTCCAGATCTTCAGTATACTTTATCAACTTCTTATGCTGATCCATCACATCCTTTTCTGAAGCCTCTTTGGCTTCAAAAAATTCATAAAGAACTTTCAGATCCTCCAGGGCAGAATGAATTTCTTCAAATGAATCAGTCCATTTTTTATGATCCCGGATGTCTTTGAGAATATTCTCGGCTTCTTTAGGATCATCCCAGAAACGGGGATCCTCAGTTTTTTCTTCCTGTTGTTTTACGTAGTTTATTTTTTCATCCAGGTCAAAGTGACCTCCTCAAGGCCTCAAGCCTTTTATCCAACGCTTTGATGTCGTCTTTGTAAATCATGGTTTTCAGTTTATTTTTAGATACTCTGATAAGGAAACTTTTTAATCACTCTATTGTTTTCAAAACATCCCAAATCAAATCATTCTCATACCCTTTGGAAGAAAGATAAGCCAGGGTTTTCAGTTTTTTTACCTGCACATCCTCACTTTTGACAGTCTTATATTTGTTCTCTGCCAAGCGGCGCAGGGTTGCTGAATAGTCCTCCGAATCGATGGATTTAAGTGCTTCCCGGATGATATTCTCTGCAATGTTTCTGCTTCGGAGTTCAGCTACAATCCGGATTCTGCCCCATTGGTTTGCGGAATGTTTTCCCCTTACGTAAGATTCTGCAAAACGCACATCATCCAGGTACTTCTCATCCTCAAGCCACTGAATCAGTGTTTGTATTTGCTCAGGAGCCAGAGCCATTTCATGAAGCTTACTCTCGACTTCTTTGGAACAGCGATCTCTCCAGGCACAATACCGGGCAATTTTGTTTTTTAAGGTGTTCAGATCTTCCATGAATGCATCCATAAAAAACAGGTTTGCAGTTTTGTCTTTCCAAAAAAAGCAAACCTACAAACCTGTAAATCCTGTCAAATCACATTTTTATTTCGTCGTCCAGTTTATTGAAAAAATGGTATTCAAGAAAATGGTAAGACAAAGAGGGCAGCAATTTGAATTTGGTTTTATATTTAAACATCCACTTGAGCTTAACAGACCACAATCCTTTGGTCAGATAAGCATAAATATACGGATGCACTCTCAATGTAAGATTCTTCTCATTTTGCTCCTGAATAAGGTAGCGCAGGTTGTTTTCAATATCATCAACAATGATAATACTTGGAACGATTTCACCTGAACCCCCACATGCGGGGCATTTTTCAAGAATTTCCACATTGGTTTCAGTTCTTACCCTCTGGCGGGTAATCTGCACAAGACCAAACTTACTGGGGGGCAGGATATTGTGTTTGGCCCGGTCTTTCTTCATCTCCTCTTTCATTTTTTCGAAGAGTTTGCGTCGGTTGACCGATTCGACCATGTCGATAAAGTCGATAACAATAATACCTCCCATATCCCTTAACCTGAGTTGGCGTGCAATTTCTGCAGCAGCCTCAAGGTTTACTTCAAGGGCATTGGATTCCTGGCTGTTTTCAGCATTCATACGGTGTCCACTGTTCACATCGATTACGTGAAGAGCTTCTGTGTGTTCGATTATAAGGTAGGTGCCCCCCCTGATGGAAACAATTTTGCCGAATGAACTTTTGATTTGCTTTTCAACCCCCAGGTGATCAAAAATAGGTAGTTTATTTTTGTAGAGTTTGATAATATCAACTTTTTCCGGTGCTATGGATTGGACGTATTCTTTCAATTCGTCGTAAATCACCGTGTCGTTGACATACACATGATTAAACTCGGGAGTGAGCAGGTCTCTGAGTATGGCCGAAGTGCGGTTGATTTCTCCCTGAATGATCTTGGGAGGTTTGGAGTTTTCAAGCTTGGAAGCTACACTATACCATTTATCCACCAAAGATCTGAGGTCGTTGTCAAGGTCGGCAACCATTTTCCCATCGGCTACCGTTCTTACAATTACCCCAAAATTTTTGGGTCTGATACTCTGAACAAGTCTTTTAAGCCTGTTCTTTTCTTCCGAATTTTTTATTTTTTGAGACACCGACACACGGTCGGAAAAAGGCACCAGAACCAGGTATCTCCCGGCTATGGATATTTCACTGGTAATACGAGGGCCCTTGGTAGAGATAGGCTCCTTGGCAATTTGAACCAGAACAGGCTGATTAGCCGTTAGCACATTGTTAATTTTTCCGGTCTTTTCGATCTCTTTTTCCAGGATAAAATTTTCCATGGCAAGGATCTTGCTTTTGCCGGCAATGGCCAGTTTGGTGTACTTGTTCAAAGAATTTACCTGGGCACCCAAGTCCAGATAATGGAGAAAGGCATCCTTTTCGTATCCCACATCAACAAAGGCGGCATTTAAGCCGGAGATGATCTTTTTGACCTTTCCCAGATAGATATCGCCTACGGAATAATTGTTATTCTTTTTCTCTTTGTGGAGCTCAACAAGTTGTTTGTCTTCCATCAAAGCGATAACAATCTCCGACGAGTTTGAATCAATGA
>SLPR01000113.1 GCA_007131895.1 Bacteroidales bacterium
AAAAGCGTATAAGTTTTGAATCATAGCGAATACACAGATCAGGAGGTAATCAAGGGTTGTAAAAAAGGCAAGATCCGGTTTCAGGAATTGCTTTACAGGAAATTCTATGCCTTTGCAATGTCCGTGTGTATTCGCTATAACCCCAACAGGGATGATGCTCTTGAGGTGCTTAACGACAGTTTTATGAAGCTCTTTAACCATATTGACACCTACGATGAAAACAAACCCTTCAAAAGCTGGTTCCGGAGGATTCTGGTCAACACCTCACTGGATCGTTACCGCGAAAATAAAAGGTTTCTCATTCATGTGGAATACGATGCTTCGGAGCTGGAAGTTGCAGGTGACAATAGTTTTTCAGGAAAGCTTGATGCTGAAGAAATCCTTTCCTTTCTGGCAAAACTTCCTGATCAATACAGGGCGATTTTTAACCTTTATGAAGTGGAAGGATACTCGCACGAAGAGATTGCCGGAATGCTGGATATTGCACCCGGAACATCCCGCTCACATCTGAGCAGGGCAAAAGCCTTGTTGAGAAAGAGCTATTCAGAAATAAAAAACAAACCTTATCATGAAGCCATTTGACGATAAATTTGCCGACAATGTGAGGGAGGTTTTTGATAACTATCAGGAGCCTGTGGATGAACAGGCCTGGAAACAGATGAAAAGCAGTTTGCAGGCCAGGCAGAGAAAGGCTGTTGTTGTGCCCATGTACTTTTTGAAAGTGGCAGCAGTCATCCTGCTGCTTCTGGTGCCTGCGTTTTTGTGGATGTATCGTCCAGCCACCGATTCTGTAACGCCATTTACTGAAGAGGTGACAAAAAAAGACGAACTTGAGAATGTGGTTGCCGAAAGGGATGAACTGCAAAGTACAACCCCATCCGTGACTGATGAATCTAAAACAGCAGAAGCACAAATGTTAGCTTCAAAACCTGATAAACCCAAAGAAAAAAAGAAGCCTGTTGCAATGCAGCAAGCAAATGAGCTTTTTCCTGTTTCTTCAGAAGAAGCAGAACTTATACCTGACGCAGCCTATAAAGATGAGATTGCCGGAAACTTAGAGTTTGCAAAAGAGACAACTCCTGAAAATGTTGTTGTGCCGTTGACAGATGCTCCTGATGACAGCCCTGTTGTGCCGGTATACACTGAAGAAGATATTATTCGTGATAACCTGGCATGGCAACAAGCATCTGCTACCAGGGAGTCCCACGTAGAAGTTGATGCAGGTTCCATGAAAACCTGGTCACCCGGTGAGGTGGCGGGAGGACTGGGCTTTTCTGCCGGAGTTTCCCGTCTCTGGGATTTGGGAAGCAACTTCAGCTTTTCAGGTGGAGGAGCACTGGTTTACAACAGGATTAATCTTACCAATACTTCATATTCTTATATTAATAAAAGACATATGTATTATTATACTCCGGTAAATATTGACGGAGCGGAAACTATCCATGTACTGGACCAGCAGGTGTTTACTGATATGGAGTTTCTGGCAGTTGACTTTCCACTGAATTTCAGATACAAAGTAATGGAAACCAGTAACAAATCATTTTATGTTTCGGCAGGATTGTCTTCTTTTCTCTATTTGCAGCAAAGCTATACCCAGCAGACCGAGTACCTGGCAGAATACACCCATGCCAGTTTTACGGGTTACAGGACTCTCACAGTAGAAAATACTGTCAGTAATGATGTAAGCCCTTTTGGAAGGTTTGATTTGGCCCGGTTCTTAAATATCTCTGCAGGCTATGGTATACAAAGCGGTAATTCTTCATTTGTCATTGAGCCTTATATCAAACTTCCTGTGGCCGACGTTACCAGCCTCAATATGAGTATTGGCATGGCAGGCGTTTCTCTGAAATATAAACTGGGGCAATAAGCCATAATATAATGTAAAAAAAAAGTAATTTTAGCATAGGGTAAGATCCACTTTCGAGGGTCTTAAAGGTGTATTCATTCATTAAAACCCTTTGCAACATGAAAACAAACCGAATTATCCTTTCCGTTTTAGTGCTGTTGTTTATCTTACCAGCCGTAAGTGTGTCGGGTCAAACTGCAGGTGATTATTACACCATCAGGGGGACCGTGCGCGATGCAAAAGACAACAAACCGCTGCCCCATGCATCAGTATTCGTTTCAGGAACCTATATTGGTACTGTTGCAAATAGCAATGGTTACTTCTCTCTCAGGGTAAGAAAGTCAGAAAACCTTGAAACTTTTCGCATCTCCTACCTGGGTTATGCCCCCAGAGAACTATCCTTTGAAGATTATGCAGGAAAAGAGAGTGACTTTCTCATGAGGGTACATTCATTACCCCTGCAGGAGGTAATAATCAGGCCCATCAATGCCCGCGAACTGGTGTTAAATGCTCTGGACAAAGTGGAAGAGAATTATCCGCAGGAGGAATATATGCTGACAGGCTTTTACAGGGAATCTATAAAACAGCGTAATGACTACATTTCTATAGCTGAGGCAGTAGTAGATATCAGAAAAGAATCTTATCGCACTTATTCGAGAAATGACCAGGTGCAATTGATAAAAGGGCGCAAAAGTGCGGATGTAAAAAAGGCTGATACTCTCCTGGTAAAGCTGCAGGGTGGCCCCCAGGTAGCACTGCTGGTAGACTTTATCAAAAACACCGACATGGTGATCTCTTCTGAAACAATAGATTGGTATGATTATGAGCTGGTCGACCTGGCTGTTATTGATGGTAAAACACATTACGTTATTGGTTTTACACCCCGCGTAATACTACCCTTTCCGCTTTTCATGGGGAATATTTATATTGAAAACGAAAGCCTTGCCATCACCATGGCCGATTTTAGCAGGGATTTATCCGATAAGAAAAAAGCAAGCAAGCAGTTTATCCAGAAGAAGCCGCCCCGCCTGAGATTTACGCCTACCTATACCCGCTATCAGGTCAGATTTCAGGAAATCGACGGCAAGTATTATCTTAGCTATGTAAGAGGCGATGTGGAGTTTTTTGCCGACTGGAGAAGAAAACTTTTCCGTACCAGATATGCTCTTATGTTTGAAATGGCTATCATGGACAGAGATAATAAGGAGTTGAGGAGCTTTGCCAGAAAAGAGACTTTCAGAAACAGATCCATTCTTGCCGACCTGGTTTCGGAATATTTTACCGATGACTTCTGGGGGGGATATAATATCATTGAACCGGAAATAGACATAGAAGAAGCGGTTAAAAAGCTCAACCAAAAAATAAGCGAGTCAGAATAGTTTGTTCGATTATGTGTTTTCAGTATCCAGGTAAAAAATGACAAGAAAAGAAGTTTTTGCGGATTCACCTGCCATTGCTGTAGAAGAGAAAATTAAAAGAGGTGACAT
>SLPR01000018.1 GCA_007131895.1 Bacteroidales bacterium
AAAAATAGCCTATGCTGATTGTTGCTGTAATAATGCTTGCCGGAATTCTTGCCGGTTATCTGCTGAGGGGGAGAAAACGAATTCTTCGTATCAATTCCAGAATGACTATGTGGACCATTTACCTGTTGCTGTTTTTCATGGGTATGGTTATCGGGCATGATGAGTATATCATGCAGCAACTGCCTGAACTGGGATTCATGGCTTTTATTATCACCATAATGGCAGTATTGGGGAGTGTCTCGATGGCCTGGCTGCTCTGGAAAATGATGTTCAAAAAGGAGGCCAGGGGATGAGAGGCAGTTTTATTATCCTGGGCTTTTTCATTGTAGGGATTTTTGTGGGACAGTTCAACCATTTTCCTGCATGGGTCAGCCCCGACAGCTACAGCACGTGGGTGCTCTATTTGCTGATGTTTCTCATTGGTGTAGGTGTGGGAGCAGACAAAAAAGCCATGAGAACCCTTACAACCTTCGACCTGAAAATATTTATGGTCCCAGTTTCCACGATAGTGGGCACTTTGCTGGGCGTTTCGGTTATCGGTTTTTTTGTCAAACAAATCACTGTCACAGAGCTTATGGCAGTAGGTGCCGGCTTTGGCTATTACAGCCTTTCCAGTGTTATCATCACCGAGCTGCATTCAGCCGAGCTTGGGGTAATTGCCCTGCTTTCCAATGTAATGCGCGAAATCATTACCCTGCTTTTTGCCCCTCTGATGGTAAAAGGGTTCGGCAAACTGGCGCCGGTTTCTTCAGGCGGTGCCACCAGCATGGATACCACCCTTCCCATTATTAATATCACCTCCGGAAAAGAGTTTGCCCTTATCGCTTTTTTTCATGGTATTCTGCTATCCATTTTGGTCCCTTTCCTGGTTACGTTTTTACTTTCCCTGTGACTCAGGGGTTATTCAGTTTTTTATCGCAGTTTATCTTGACTAATCCTGCGATTTTTACCCTGTAATCAGAAAAAATGAATGTAGCAGTGTAGAATAATATACACACATTCACTCTGATCATGGAGCAAACTCTACAAATGCACTTCCTGTTATTTTTCCTTCTCCCCGCCTTGTAGCTTCTCATCTATGATTGCAGCACATGCATAGCTATCGGGTTGTTTATGGCACATTATTTTCCTCTTTTAACAGTGCTTTTCAAGCTACAGCAAATACTAAAAAGCAAATATTATACTGAAATTTCAAATCTGTTAAAATTATAGCAAAATGAAAAACTATAAATATTTAATCATTGGAGGTGGTACAACTGCAGGTTATGCTGCTGCAGAGTTTGTTGAACAAAACATTGGGCAGGGAGAACTGTGTATTATTTCTGCGGAAACAATTTTGCCCATGAACCGGCCTCCCTTATCCAAAGAATACCTGAAAGATAAAAGCAACGATGACGAATTGCTGATCAACGATAAGCAGTTTTATGTGAATAATGGCATTGAGGTGATGCTGAAAACCACAGCCAAAGAGGTGAAGTTTGCAGAAAAAAAGATTGTTGTGGATAGCGGCGAAGAACTGGGTTATGAAAAGTTGCTCATTGCCACAGGTTCAAGTGTTATTCATCCGGGATTGGAAAATGAAAACCTGGACAATGTCTTCTACCTGCGCAATGTCGTGCATTCAGATAAGATACGTGAGGCTGCAGCTAACGCCAAAAATGTGGTAATCATCGGAGGAGGTTATATAGGAACGGAAACCGCTGCCATCCTGAAAGAGATGGGACTGCAGGTAAGTATGGTTATTCCTGAGGATAAATTGCTGGCCAAATTTGCCACACCTGAAATTGGCGAATTTTTCCGCAACCTCTTTCGCGAAAAGGGAGTCGATCTTTATTTTAATGAAGAAGCCAAGGGCTTTGCCGGAAGAGGCAAGGTCGAAAAAGTGGAAATGCGTTCCGGACGCGACTTGCCTGCCGATCTGGTTGTTGTTGGAGCAGGTGTGAAGCCCAATGTTTCTTTATTTAAGGATAGCAACCTGAATATTAATACGGGAATTGTGGTGGATGAATACTGCCAGACCAATATCCCTGATGTTTTTGCTGCCGGCGATGTGGTCGAGTTTCCCGATGTGGTTTTTGACAAGATTCGCCATGTGGAACACTGGGAAAATGCCTTCGAACAGGGGAAGCATGCGGCACGCGTAATGACTGAGAATTTTGAACGTTACAACTTTCTCCCTTTCTTCTTCTCCGATTTGTTTGAATACGGCTATGAATTTTTCGGGGATAGTAGTGATGCGATAACCGTTCTGTATCGTGGCGATGTAAAATCAGGCGATTTCAGTGCCTGGTGGTTTGATGAAAACCGTTTGCATGCTGCTTTTATCATGAGCTTACGTCCTGAAGAAGAAGGTAAAATGGCACGCGAGTGGATTCAGATGAAAACACCACTGGATACCGATAAATTTGAAGACCCGGATGTTAAGCTTGATGCGCTTGTGCTTAATCGATAAACCCCGATACTAAAATGAATATATGCCGGCACTTCCTGAATGGTTAAGAACAGGAGGTGCCGGTTTTGTTTATTTTTCGTCAGACCCATCGCTGGATTGCTATTGTAATATTATTGTTAATTTTGCATGCGAATACCCATTAAAGACATTTACCCTTTCTTTCAAATAAAATGACACAAGACTCAATAATACAGGAAATCCTGTCCTTAAAAAAGGAAAAAAACGCAGTAATCCTGGCCCATTATTACCAGGTGCCCCAGGTGCAGGATGTGGCTGATCATGTGGGCGACTCTTTTGCCCTCAGCAAGCTTGCTGCAGAATTGCCCCAGCCGCTGATTGTTTTTTGCGGGGTAAGCTTTATGGCTGAAACGGCCAAAATACTCAGTCCGGAAAAGACCGTTCTGCTTCCTGTTGCTGAGGCCGGGTGCCCCATGGCAGATATGGTTACGGCCAAAGATGTACTGGCCTTGCGCAAAAAGCATCCCGAAGCTGCAGTGGTTTCCTATGTGAATTCATCCACTGAGGTGAAAGCGCTTAGTGATATTTGTTGCACCTCGGCCAATGCAGTGAAGGTAATCCGTTCATTGCCCCACAAGCAAATTATCTTTTTGCCCGACGAAAACCTGGGGTCATATGCCGCCGAACTAATGCCGGAGAAAGAGTTTATCCTCTTCAAAGGGTATTGTCCGATTCACGAAGAAGTGATGGAATTTGATGTGAAACTTGCCCGGGACGATAATCCCGATGCCCTTTTTGTAGTTCATCCCGAATGTCGGCCCGAAGTGCGCCGCCGGGCTGATTTTATTGGCAGTACCGGGCAAATGATACGGTATATTAATGAAAGCAACCACCACAGTTTTATCGTAGGTACCGAAAGCGGAATTTTGCACCCGCTCATGACTGGCAATCCTGATAAAAAAATCGTCAGCCTTACCCCCAATTTTATCTGTCCCAACATGAAAAAAACACGGATTGAGCACGTGAGAGACAGCCTGCAGCACATGAAAGTAAAAATAGAAATAGAAGCTGATTTGATGGAAAAGGCCAGGTTGCCCCTTATGCGGATGCTGGAGGTAAGCTGATAATTAAAAAAATATTTCCTTTATGAGAAGGTATCTGGTCAATCAGGCTTTGGACAAACTTCACACACAACATTACGATGTAGTGATTGCAGGGGGAGGACTATCGGGTTTGTATGCAGCTTTATTGCTGGCTAAAAAGTACTCCGTTGCGCTTCTGGTAAAAGAGGATATGATGCGTTGCAATTCGTGGCTTGCCCAGGGAGGCATTGCCGCTGCTGTAGCCGATGATGACAGCCCCGACATTCACTTCCGCGATACCATGCGGGCAGGAGCAGGGATGGCCGATGCTGATGCCGTAAAGTTGTTCACAGAAGAAGGGCCTGGCCATATAAATCGACTGGCAGCCATGGGAGTTGCGTTTGATACCGACGGCAAGGGAAACTGGCTCACCACCTGTGAAGGTGCCCACCGGAAAAAAAGAATTCTCCATTGCGGAGGGGATGCCACCGGAAGAGTTATCATGGAAACGCTGGTGGAAAGGATCGCAGAAAAGGCCAATGTTGATATTTACGAACATCATTTCCTTACAGATATTCTTACCGACCCTAATCACCGAACAGTCGGAGTTGTAACCTACTCTGAGAAATTCAAAGTTTTTAAGGCGCCACGGGTAATCATTGCCACCGGGGGAGCCGGACAAGTATACCCACACACTACCAACGACAAAGTAACCACCGGCGATGGTATTGCTGCTGCTATAAGGGCAGGAGCAGAAACAGCCAACATGGAATTTGTGCAGTTCCACCCCACGGCCTTTTATGATCCCAATAGCAAGGATTCCCTGTTTCTGGTATCAGAGGCAGTAAGAGGGGAGGGGGCTGTATTGCGCAATGACAGTGGAGAGGCTTTCATGGAAAAGCGTCATCGGCTGAAAGACCTCGCACCGCGCGATATCGTGGCACGAGAGATTTTCAAACAGATGGAACTATCCGGCCGTGAACATGTTTGGCTGGATATTACCTCCAGAGATGAGGCCTGGCTCAGAAAAAGATTTCCCAATATTTACAACTACTGTGAGAAGTCCGGAATTATGCCTCACAAGGATTTTATTCCCGTAGTGCCGGCGCAGCATTACCTCATGGGAGGTATTCAGACCAATCTTGAAGGAAAATCCTCGCTGCCGGGACTTTATGCCTGCGGGGAAGCTGCATGCACAGGGGTGCACGGGGCTAACAGACTGGCAAGTAACTCCTTGCTGGAATGTGTAGTGTTTGCTTCACGGGTAGTGCAATCCATACATCAGGGAGGCGTTTTGCTGAATGACGAAATCGCCTTTGAGCCTCACGTCCTGACAGGAACTTTAGAGAATGGAGAGGAACTGAAAAGCAGATTAAAGAAAATGATGCAAACCCATGGTGGAATTGTTCGCAATCCGCAGGGTCTGGTCCATGGCATTGGTGTTATGAATGAGATTCTTGTGCTCACGGATACGGCAAACCTTGTCGGAAAAGAAGAATTTGAACTGGTCAATATGGCCACTGTGGCAAGGGAGATACTGCTGGCAGCCCTTACAGAGAGAGAAAGTGCCGGTTCGCATTACCTGGATGAGGAAAGGGAAGAGATAATTAATGTAAGCTGGTGACAAATGATCCAAACCTTGTAAAGTAAAAAGCTATGATGATAAAAAAAAGTGTAGAGAGAATTATTGAACTGGCCCTGAGCGAAGATATTGGAACCGGGGATGTTACCACCAAAAGTGTCGTGCCTGAAGGTACTGTCATAGAAGGTAGTTTTATTGCCAGGCAAAAAGGGGTTATCTGTGGTCTTGACATTCTGACGGAGGTGTTTGCTTATCTGGATTCTCGTGTTGTCTGCAAGTTGTTTTGCAAAGATGGCGATACAGTAGAGGAGGGTGATAGAATAGCAGATATCACAGGCCCTGCTCACGCAGTGTTGAGTGGTGAACGGGTTGCCCTGAATTTTTTACAGCACTTATCGGGCATTGCCACGCAGGCCTATATGTTTTCTCAAATGGTTACAGGCACAGCGGTTAAAATTGTAGACACCCGTAAAACCACCCCTGGTTTGCGTGTGCTGGAAAAATATGCCGTAAAAACGGGAGGAGGATACAACCATCGGATGAACCTCGCGGATGGCATTCTCATCAAAGACAATCATATCAAAGCGGCAGGTGGCATTGCTCCTGCGGTGAAAGCTGCCAGGCAATACGCTCCCCAAACGCTGAAAGTTGAGGTGGAGGCAGAGTCGCTTGTGCAGGTGCAGGAAGCCCTGGATGCAGGGGCTGATATCATCATGCTCGATAATATGAGCCTGGAGCAAATGAAAGAAGCGGTTGAGCTGATTGCAGGACGCGCCCTCACCGAAGCCTCCGGCAATATGGACCGTCAGGATCTGAGGGCTGTGGCTGCCACCGGCGTCGATTTCATCTCCATCGGAGCGCTTACCCATTCGGTCAAAGCTATGGATATCAGTTTGAAGTTCAGGTAGTATCCTTCTACTTTATCACCTTCTCCCACCCCACCCGCGACAGGTTGCGGTAGATAATAAACCCTGCCACGGCGGCAATACCAAGGAAGATCGCTGCAGAGAGATACTGTCCGAAAATAACCCGTCCGATACCAAAAAGGGAAAACAATACCAGTATACAACCTGAGAAATAATTGATGGCCATTACGCCAAAACCCTTATCTCCCTCCACATGGGGCATTTGTGCTGCAATGGGTTTCCAGCCTGCACCTCCGGGATGTACTCTCTCGTAAAACTCAAGGAGTTTCTCGTTTTTAGTGGGTTTGGTGAGGAAAGTAACCGTTAGCCATACCACTGTTGACCATGCCACGATGATGATCAGTGTAGGTTCAAAATCGAGTTTGTAATGGAATGCCAGGATAGGGTATATAAAGTAGGGGGCAATCATGGCGGCAATTTCCGACCATGCATTGATGCGCCACCAGAACCATCTTAGCAAAAGCACCACTCCTATACCACCGCTGCATGCCAGGATAAAACGCCAGGCATCACTGATGCGGTCGAATTGGGTAGTGATAATGAGTGAGAAGATAATCAGCAGGAAAGTGGTGATACGGGAAATCTTTACGTAATACTTCTCATCTGCACCGGGTTTGATAAAAGGTCTGTAGAGGTCGTTGACAATATACGATGTGCCCCATACGGTTTGCGATGCAATGGTCGACATGTAGGCAGCAAAGAAAGCAGCCAGCAGCAGGCCCATGAGGCCGGAGGGCATCAGGTCACGGATAACCATCACATAGGTGGCTCCTTTATCGGTAGCATCGGGATACATTACCAGGGCCGCCAGTGCCACGATGATCCACGGCCAGGGCCTTATGGCAAAGTGGGCAATCTGGAACCAAAGGGTGGCCAGTAGTGAGTTTTTTTCGTCTTTGGCCGACATCATGCGTTGTGCCACATAACCCCCTCCACCAGGCTCGGCACCCGGATACCAGCTGGCCCACCACTGAACTCCTAAATAGGCAACCACGGCAACCACACTCATTTGCATAACGCCTGTTGCGCTTACTGCTGCAGAATCGGATGCCACCACCGGCATATAATCAAACACCCAGTCCACATGGGCCAGTGACTCTTTCAGTCCGCTGATACCCCCCACATGCCGAAGGGCAACAATAGCAAGTATGATACTTCCTCCCATAGCAATCACAAACTGAAAGGTATCGGTGATAGATACGCCCCATAAGCCCGAAAGGGAAGAATAAACCGCCACAAATATCATCATCATCCCTACCACCATCAGGTGTGAGCTGAAGGTGATCCCCAGCACACTAAAGCTGCTAATCCCAAAAACTGTCAGATCCGGAAACATTACCTGCAGGATTTTTACCATGGCCAGGTTTACCCATGCCATTACCACAGCATTCATAATAACACCAATGTATATAGCCCTGAAACCCCTGAGAAACCTGGCTTCCTTGCCGCTATAGCGGATGGCCACAAATTCGGTGTCGGTCATAATACCGGCTCTGCGCCACAAACGGGCAAAGAAAAATACCGTAAGCATCCCTCCAAAAAGCATATTCCACCACAGCCAGTTCCCGGCAATCCCACCCTGGGCTACCAGTTCGGTTACCGCCAGAGGTGTATCGGCAGCAAAGGTGGTGGCCACCATGCTGGTGCCTGCCACATACCAGGGCAGATTGCGCCCGGTGAGGAAAAAATCGCTGGTGCTCTTGCCCGCACGCTTCGACATATACAGGCTTATGCCCATGCTAAAAACAAGGAATCCTCCTATGATGAACCAGTCTAATTGAGAAATGTACATATTGGTGATGGATTAGCTGATGGTTATGGTTTGTTTTTTTGATATACTTTGGCTTTCGTTTCAAATTACGGGGCAATGCCCAAAGACACCGCAAAACTAAAAACTTTCACCGGACACACTTATATTTTTTCTGATATTTATCAAATGTTTTTATTCTTGTTGCTAAAATGCAGATATTCTCCCTTTGAATTTCCTATATTTGGCAAAAAAAGTTACCCAATAAAACTTGTTATGACAAACCGTTTTCAACCCATTGCAGCATTTATTGTATTAATGATGTTGACATTGCATTCATGCAGTTCGGAAAAATGGCCGGGCTCCGGAGATATTTTCATAACCTGGGAAGTGCTCAGCAATACCTATAGTGAGCAGGCTGCTGTAAAAGCTGAATTTGTTATAGAGAACAACAGCCAAACAACCCTGGACGATAAGAACTGGGAGTTGTATTTTAACAAGTCCCCAAGATTTTTACTCAGTATAGATGAAGCCTCCCGTGCCCGGGTTGAACAAATCAGTGGCGACTGGTACCGGATTTATCCCGTTGAAGGATTTTCTCTGGCACCGGGTGAGCGGGTCAGCATCGTATATGAAAACCGGTTCTGGTGGATAAAAGAAACCGACGCTCCCAAAGGACTCTATTTTGTTTTCAGAGATGAGCAGCCGCAGGAGACCATTGTGGAAGTGGATAATTTCCGGATTTTGCCCTTCGAGAGGGAGGAGCAGCTTACCCGTCATCAAAGAGACAGGGAGCCGATACCTACTCCGGAATTTTTGTTTGCTCAAAACCAATCCCTGGCAAAACAGCCGGTGGAAGAGCTTATTCCGGTGATACCTTCACCTTATTTCTATAGCCGGGAAGACAATAGTATATTCTTTAACAGCGATTATGTAATTGTATATAAGGAAGAGCTTGCATTTGAAGCTCGTTACCTGCAGAAGCAACTCAAGAACCTGTACCATCTGGATGTTGATCTTCACAAGGGGAGTTCCGGCAAAGAAAAGACTGTAGTGCTCTCCCTTGCCGACATCGTGGTCAATGATAAAAACACGGAAGTATACACCCTTGAAATCAACGCTGATAATTCTATCGCCATTACCGGCGCTGATGCTGCCGGTCTTTTTTATGGTGTGCAGAGTTTTCTGGCATTGTTTGATCCACAGTTTGCTTTGCAACTTGCAGAAGAGCTCAATTTACCTGTTGTGTACATAGAAGATGCACCCCGTTTCGGGTATCGTGGAGTGCATGTGGATGTGTCGAGGAACTTCCATTCTGTGCAATCGATGAAAAAAACCATGGATATCCTGGCGTATTACAAAATCAATACGCTTCATTTACATCTTACTGACGATGAGGGTTGGCGCCTGGAAATTTCCGGGTTGCCCGAGCTTACCGAAGTTGGCGGACAACGTGGACATACCACCAAAGAGGTTCCTGCTCTGCATCCTTCCTTTGGTTCAGGTCCTGTTCCCTATATGGTAGGCAGCCATGGAAGCGGTTTTTATACACGTGATGAGTTTATTGAATTGTTGGTGTATGCCCGTCAGCGCCATATTACTGTGATTCCCGAAATCAATATGCCGGGACATGCCCGTGCAGCCATCAAAGCCATGGAAGCCCGCTATCAGTATTTTATGGAAAGGGGAGATGAGGCTGCAGCGGAGGAATTCCGCCTCATTGATCCGGATGAAACGTCAGAATATCTCTCAGCCCAGTTGTTTAATGACAATGTGATCAATGTGGCCAGAGAATCCACCTATCGTTTTGTTGAAATTGTTCTGGATGAGATTATCGATATGTACAAGGCTGCAGATGCACCCCTGGAAATCATTCATGTTGGGGGAGATGAGGTGCCCTCGGGTGCCTGGACTGCTTCACCTATGATTGATAAAAAAATGGAAGTGTTACCCCATATCAACCTGCCCGCCAATATGCATGCGTATTTCACCCAACGGACGCTTGAGATCATCCGCTCACGTGGATTGAAAATGGCAGGATGGGAAGAGGTGGCCCTGGAGGAAGCAGAGCATGGAGGGCATGTGCCCAATACCCGTTTTGCCGATGGCAATGTCATTCCTTACGTATGGAATAATTTGTGGGGAGCTCAGGACCTGGCCTACAGGCTTGCCAACAGAGGCTTTCCGGTAGTGCTTTGTCATGTTACGGCATTTTATTTTGACCTGGCTTACAACAAAGATCCCAAAGAACCCGGTTTGTACTGGGCAGGATTTGTCAATACCCGCAATGCATGGTTTTACAGCCCCTACAATGTATTCCAGACCACCATCAAAGACAATATGGGCAACACCATCGACCCGGAAACAGAATATAGGAATATGGAAAGACTAAATCCTGCAGCCCGAAAAAATATTCTGGGGGTACAGGCACAGCTATGGAGCGAAACCATCATCGGCCCGGAAAGATTGGAATATTATCTTTTGCCCAAACTTGTCGGTTTCGCCGAATCCGCCTGGGCTGCACCACGCAGCTGGGAATCCTCAGAAGGAAGCATCATAACAATGGATGAGGTGGTGCAGCAATGGAATCAATTTGCCAATACGCTGGCTCAGCGCGAATTACCAAGGCTTGCAAAACTGTTTGGTGGTTTTAACTACAGGGTACCCCCTCCGGGAGGAATCATAGAAAATGGAATGCTGCTGACCAATGTTGAATTTCCCGGTCTTACTGTCCGCTATACCCTTGATGGGACTGAGCCCAATGAAAATTCACCTGTGTTTACCAATCCTGTGAATGTAAGCAAAGAAAAAGTAAAACTGAAAGCTTTTGATGCAGCTGGTAACTCAAGCAGAACCGTTACTCTCTCTGTGAAGCGAGATGATGAATAGAAATGGAATTGTTTGACAAGTTTTATTTGCTAATTGCAGATAAGCGTAAAATCCTTTAGCAAAACTTATCTGAAAACAGGAGAGTCCTTTTGGTGGTTTGTGTGCAATGACAACGCTTTGATTTGTTTTTTTATAATTAGTTGTATAACTAAGAGATTAGTTATAGATTTGCATGCAGTTTGTATTGTAGTCGTTCAACATGCATATAGGCAACATCAAATTCTTTATACATGTTTACCGCTTCAATACATTGCTGAATGAAAAAATCAATTTAACTATTTCGCTATTATGAAAGCAACCGTCATCGCTGTTTTTGCTACAGTATTTTTCAGCTTTTTGGTCTCGGCAAGTTCTGAGTTTCCATTACAAGAAGAGCATCGGATTCGTTTGAAAGAGCTTTCCGATATGGAAAATCACACAAGAATCCTGCATTATATTGATTCATTGCAAGAAAAGGGGATAGGCCCCGGAGAATTGTCATGGTTGTATGCAAATACGTTGTTTCAATCCGGTAGGTTGGATCAGGCCCGTGACAGCCTTCTAAACTGGGAAAGTGATTCAATATACTCCTACCGGGCCATAAACCTTCTCACACAGATTGCTATTCAGCAGCGGGACTATATGGATGCTGTTAAGTATCTTATCCGGCTTTCTGAATACAATCCGGAAAACCCTGTTTACCCCCACCGACTTGCCCGGGTGTTTAATGCCATGAACCAGCTTCCTGCTGCAGAAGGATATTTCTCCAAAGCTCATCAACTGGATACGCTCAACCAGATTGTAATGGGTGAATGGGTGGATGTACTGATAAAACTGGATTTTGGCCAGAGAGCGAGGCGGGTACTTGAAAGGGGAATTACTGTGTCGCCAGAAAATACAGGCTTCCGAAGGCAAAAAGTGACACTTTCCTATCAGGGTCGTGATTATGAACAGACGTTGGAAAACGCAGAGTTTTTGACCCAACGTGGTGATACCACTCCGCAGATTGTTAAGATAAAGGGATTTGCACTGTTTCATCTCGATAGTATTGATCGGGCTGAATTTTGGATGGATTATCTCATCGAAAACGGATTTGTCGGAGAAGATGTATATTATTATAAGGGGAGGATTCTGGCAGCAAGGGGGCAAAAATCAGAGGCGCAACCCTATTTTCATCTGGCATCACTTTCGTGTATGAGTGCAAATTTTAATTCTTTTGCCCTTGCCGCAGGTATTAATCTTTATGAAACAGAGCAATACCAGGAGTCTATACACTGGCTTCAGATGACAAGACATTTTTCACAAAATCCTATGATTATTTTTTACCTGGCTTTAAATTTCTACGACTATTACGAGGATAAAAATCCTGCACTCACAAATTTCCGGTTGTTTCTTGAACAATCATACAGTGAAAATCAGGAGTCCCACCGAGAGTATGCCACCCGTAAGATCAGAGAAATTGTTGAAGAGAAGCATTTCCAGGGGTACAATCCTTAAGGGCTGTTTGTTAAGTTAAACCGGAAGCTTGCAGCTGCTAAGCAAGCTGGAAGTTCGTGATACTGGTTACTTCCTGAAAATTGTTCCATCTTCCGATTGATAAAATGATTTTTTAGTGACAGGGTCACTTGAAGTGGCACCGTCACAAGCAGCAATGTGCGAAAACCGCATTTGCAGCCGACCGCAGGGAATCCAAAAGTGACGGGGTGACTATAGCTCACCCTGCCACTGGAAATACTTAATTCCACCTTTGGTAAAACCCCCACCAGACCCTTCGCCATGCAAAGGCGACTCAGCTTTGAACAAGCTATACAGCGGGCCATTAAAAAAAAAGGGCTGTACCTGCTATTGGTACAACCCTTTTTTATAAAAAGAAATTCTGATATTATCTGGCTGCCATGATATCCAGCTTAAGGTTGAAGTTGTCGTGAATAAGATTGTCTCCGAGGTTTTCGAAGAATCTGCCACTACCAAATCTAACATCCCACTGGGTGCGGTCAAGGTCAAAATCTGCTTTGGCTGTCAACATATCATC
>SLPR01000356.1 GCA_007131895.1 Bacteroidales bacterium
TCGCAGGCAAATGGAAGCAGAAGAAGAAATTGACAATATTTTCGCTCCGGTAGAGCATGAGCTGGAAAGGGTAAGAGAAAAGCTGGAGAAGGAAAAAGCAAACCTTAAAGCCGAAGAAAAGCGCACCGAAGAGGAAAAACTAAAGGCGGAGCAAGAGAAACTTAAGGCGGAACAAGAGAAACAAAAGGCGGAGCAAGAGAAACAAAAAGCGGAACAAGAGAAACAAATTGCAGAAAAAGAGAGAAAAATTGCAGAACAAGAGAGAAAAACCAAAAGGCTCATGCAGGTAAAACTTGCAAAAATACTTTTACAGCAAGGACTCTCCGTGGAAAAAGTAGCAGCAGAACTGGATATTAAGACACAAGAGGTGAAAGAATTGCTTAATAGCTAATAAACAAATTAAAGCCCCTTCAACCATGTCAATTGAAGGGGCTTTTCTTGTCACAGTCAAAAAAGAGGGTTATTTCTGAAAGTGGGGCAAATAATTTTCAAGTCCATATGTTTTGCACATACCGGCAAACTCTTCAAACAATGCATCATTGAAAGGTACGCCCTTATCCTTTCTGTACATCCAGGTATCATGTTCCTTTTCACCGGCAGTATATATCCTGTTCTCGCCTGGCATCTTTTGGGATGCACGTAGTTCTCTGAGGATATTACCTGTGGTCTTTTTAAAGTCGGCCGGCTCAGTAAAAGCATTGATATCTATGGCAATAAAAAAGTGTCCCAATGGGTAAGGAACTTTCTTTCCGTCCTTTATACCCATCAACATTTTCAAATAGGCTCCCTGTTGCAAAGCAGAGGAAAGGATTTCTACCACTGTTGCATAACCATATCCCTTGTATCCGCCAGTTTCCTCTCCTACTCCTCCCAGGGGTGTAAAGGCTGCACGGCCGGCATTAAGGTCTTCCAGAACCTCTACAGAGTTGGTTTTAGATTCGCCATTTTTATCTATAACCCAGCCTTTAGGCATCTCTTTACCTTGCCGGGCATATACTTCAACCTTTCCCCGCTGCGTTATGGATGTAGCACAGTCAAGCAAAAACGGAAAATCCTCGTCGCTGGGCATTCCAAAGGTCATCGGATTGGTTCCCAGCATGTTTTCCACACCAAATGTGGGTGCAATAGAAGGCCTGGCATTGGTTCCGGTTACCCCAATCATATCCTGTTCTGTGGCCATCAGAGGATAGTATCCTGCAAAACCATAATGGGTGGAGTTTCTTACGGCAACCATTCCCATGCCGTATTTTTTGGCTTTGTCAATGGCCATTTGCATCGACTTGTAAGAAATTACGTGTCCCATTCCATTATGCCCGTCAACCACTGCGGTGGTAGGTGATTCCTTTACAACTTCCAGGTTGGTTACCGGATTTAGAATACCATCATTGATACGATCAAGGTAAATGGGCTTGAGTCTGTTTACGCCATGAGAGTCAAAACCGAGCTTGTCAGCCTTAACCAACACATCCGCAACAATTTTTGCATCACCCTCAGGTATCCCGGCTTTTACCATTACCTCAATCATGAATTTCTCAATCACATCAAATGGAATAAATCTTTCTTCTTTTGTCATAGTCTGTTTGTTTTTAGATTTTGGATTCTGTTTTGTAAAAATAAGGTTTTGTATTGTTAAAAAAAACATACCCGGTGCAAAAAAACCAATTTCTACGTTAAAATAAACAATAAAATTGTCCAGACAAAAAGTGAATTTAATAAATTTGTAACAGAGAGTCTAAAGATGCATTAAAGCAACATATCACAAACACATATTATTCAATGTGAAATGGGCTATAAGTTTGATTTTCTTCAAAACACAGGCAAAAACTCATGGTTTCTGATTTTGTCGGGCCTGTTGCTGACTTTGTGCAGTTTGTATATTCTGATTTTTGAACTAACCCGTTCCACTTTTGGATTAAGCTTGCTTTACATTATTTGGGGACTGGGTATTTTCTTCAAAGGTTTAGGTTTCCAGCCAGAAAGGTTGATTGGAAAAAAGTTCATACTCATCAATGAAGAAAAGTTTCATTTTAAGTTTTCCTTGCTAAAAAAAGGCTTGATTATCAACACCAGGGATATCAATTCTGTTGAACTCTGGCCCGGAGCAATTATTCTAAATGCTCGCAATGAAAAAAAAGAAAAGATTGATTTGCGGGAACTGGACCCGCAAACCCGCCATGACACACTGATGGCCATTGCCTCTGTTGCTGAACACAGTCAGATCGGTTACAAGAAACATGGTTACCTCGAATATTATAAATGAACACTATCTAATCATATATTGTTAAGTATATGCAGTTTTATAGTAATTGCATTATTAAAATTCAAAAATCAGATAAACTATGATATTCGCCATGTATTTGCCCCTTTAAGAGGAGCTTTTTTCATGGCATTCTCATCTAAATAAAATGTACTATGGCCAGATCAAAAGAATTACTCGGACTCATCGCAGGATTTGCTGCAGGAACCCTTTTGGGAGCATTGTTTGTTGCTACCGACCCTTCAAAATCGGATAAAAAAAAGAAAAAAGAAAAAGAGAGGGAAGCAAAAGTTATCTTTGAGAAGTAGCTTGCCTTTGAATGACCTGTTTATTCACTTTCAAACAATTTTCCATCCTGTTTGACATAATTTTTTTTCTAAATCTTTATGTCAATAAAAGGGAATTGTCTGTTAGGTTGTTCCCTTTTGCAAAAGCCTGAGAATTGAGAACCTTTTTATCTGGTTTCTGTTTCAGTGAACCTTCACGGATAAGGGTATTTTTACTTCTTAATCACTTTACCATGGAAATCATAGAAATAGGAGGCGTGAAGCTTTACGAATTTTCCAAACTTAAGAATTTTGGAGGAATAAAACATTTTATTACCAGCCGTAAAGGAGGTTTCAGTAAAGGACCATTCGCAAGTATGAACACCGGTTTCCATGTAGGGGACAATGACTGGGACGTATTGCAAAACAGAAAGAAACTGGCATCCATGGTAAATGTAAATATTAACCAGCTTACTTTCTGTGCCCAGACCCACAGCAGCAATATCGCTATTGTTGACAAATCAGGAAAAGGAAAAGGAAGTACAGAAAATGAAACAGCCATTCTTAATACAGATGCTCTCATTTGCCGGACACCCGGGATTTTTATTTGTGTGCAGACAGCTGATTGTGTACCCTTGCTTCTTTTTGATCCTGTTAACCGGGCAATTGCGGCTATTCACGCAGGATGGCGGGGTACTCTGAAAAAAATTACAGAGGCAACCGTCTTGAAGATGATGCATACCTTTGAAACCCATCCCGCTGATTTAGTTGCAGGGATAGGGCCA
>SLPR01000351.1 GCA_007131895.1 Bacteroidales bacterium
AACGGAGTGA
Organism: Bacteroidales bacterium; assembly: GCA_007131895.1. Classification (GTDB taxonomy): domain Bacteria; phylum Bacteroidota; class Bacteroidia; order Bacteroidales; family UBA7960; genus SKVR01. The sequence continues at coordinate 11 of SLPR01000351.1, forward strand.
GCTCACGAACACCCATAATAATAAACGACAGTGAGTAACAAAGTGAAAGTGATTTCCATTCAGAACCTTAAATCAAATTTATTCGAATAAAACACTAAAATAGCAACTCATTATGGAAAAGAAACTAACGGATTTGGCTTTACAGCCTCTATGGACCTACTTTGCTGAAATATGCAATATTCCCCACCCTTCCAAAAAAGAAGAGAAGATTATTGAATACGTGAAAAATTTCGGAGAAAGCCTTGGACTTGAAACCGTGGTAGACGAAGTGGGAAATATTGTTATCAGAAAACCCGCCACCGCAGGATTTGAGAACCGCAGCACCATAATTCTGCAGAGCCACCTTGACATGGTTCCCCAAAAGAACAATGATACGGAACATGATTTTGAGAAGGACCCCATCCAGCCTTACATCGACAATGAATGGGTAAAAGCGCGCGGCACTACCCTTGGTGCCGACAATGGCATTGGAGTAGCTACAGCCATGGCAGTGCTGTCTGATAATACCCTTAAACATGGCCCCATTGAAGCACTCTTTACGATAGATGAAGAAACCGGTATGACGGGAGCTTTTGCACTGAAAGAAGGTCTTCTCAAGGGAGACATCATGTTAAACCTTGACTCCGAAGACGAGGGTGAATTATATATCGGATGTGCCGGTGGAGTTGACACTACGGCCGTTTTTCCCTATAAAACAGTAAATGTTGTTGGGGCTACTGAAGCCTGGAAAATTGAGGTAAAAGGACTTAAGGGTGGCCATTCCGGCCTGGACATACATCTGGGTCGTGGCAATGCCAATAAAATCCTTACCCGCATACTGTGGCAGGCACACCGTGAATTACAGCTGCAAATCAGCACCATTGAAGGCGGAAGCCTCCGCAACGCCATCCCGCGGGAGGCAAGTGCCCTGGTGGTTGTACCCAAAGAAAACCAGGATAAATTTGAAAGCCTGGTAAAAACCCTGAGCGCAAGAATTAAGAATGAGCTCAAAAACATGGAGCCTGACCTTGCTATTCAGCTTGTCAAAACCGACATCCCCAAAACAGTAATTGACTCAGATGTAACCAGCCGAATGCTCAACGGAGTGTATGCATGCCCCAACGGAGTAATCCGCATGACAGATGATATGCCCGGCGTGGTGGAAACCAGCACCAATCTTGCCATTATTAAATCTGACGGTGAAAAGATCGAAATCTGTACCTTGCAGAGAAGCGCGGTGGATTCGGCCAAGGATGATTTGTGCAACATGATACGCAGTGTTTTTGAAATGGCCGATGCAGAGGTTGAGCACAGCGGGTCCTACCCTGGATGGAAGCCCAATATGAACTCTCCGATTCTCAGCACCATGAAAAATGTGTACCACAGCATGTACGGGAAAACGCCCGAGGTTAAGGTGATTCATGCCGGCCTTGAATGTGGCATTATCGGTGGGGTTTATCCCAATCTCGATATGATCTCATTCGGACCCACCATCCGTAATCCCCACTCTCCTGATGAGAAAGTCAACATCGAAACGGTTACCCTTTTCTGGGATTTCCTTAAGGAGACCCTTGCCAATGCACCCGCAAAATAATCCATCTCTTCAAGTGAGAAGCGGTGAGGTGTGTGTAATAATTTTATAGTATTCTGATTAACCCCATCAAACCTGATTGTTAATTCCACACGGTTTTCCGGCAGAATTACCAGTCAGGTTTTCTTCTTCGCTGTTTTTGTTCTGACCTTTGTTTTTTACCTTCAATCCTTTTTTGTCTGCTCCGCCGGCTTGGCTTGGTAGGTATCCTCTTTTTTACGGGCCTGAAAGCATCGAGTATCATCCCCCGAAAGCGGTCAACACAATCTTCACGGTTTCTCAATTGGGACCTCGTTTTTTCTGAAACTATTATCAGCTCCCCATCATTTGTCATTCTTGACGAAAGTTTTTCTTTCAGAACCTGCTTCTCTTCATGGGTAAGCAAGGCTGACCCCAATACATCAAACCTGAGCTCTACTCTCGTATTTACTTTATTAACATGCTGCCCACCTGCACCACTGCTCCTTGAGGTGTGAAAAATGCATTCGGAAAGAAGCTTCTCGGGTATGGGTCCGTGGTACATAATGAAATAATTGCTAACGATTTACTAATTGTTTTTCTGTTCAAAATTAATTAAGATTGCTTATAAAACAAGGCTAATACAAAGAGTTTGGCATATCTCATCAAAATTACTACAAATGAGTTAGTTATTGCAGCTCAGCAGATTACAAAACTTCAATCATAATTATCCCGTCAGAACACATTTTTAATTGAAGAAAACAACCGACTAAGTTGTTCTTTTCTGCTTTCTGTCTGCATATGATTATTTTTCAAACCATGACATAAAAAAACTTTGTAGCTTTATCCTAAAAATCAAATTCTGATACGTGAATCGATTTCTGATAGGCATCCTTCTTTTTTTCTTTTCTATTGGGGTAAATGGGCAGGGCCAAACGCAGGTTTTACCCCCTCCTGTGCAATGGGATAAACAAACACAGAACATCCAGACTGCCGGTGCAGGTACAGAAGGAGAAAATATTCTCCTGAAGCATGCAGAGCAAATTGCTAATCCACAGGAAAAACTGGAATTTCTTATAGCGCAATGCTGGGAAAACCGCAACTCGCGGCCGGAGCAATCTATGGAACTGGGGCTGAAGGCGATAGAGCTGGCAGACAGCCTGAATGATCATTACAACCATGTAAAAGCGCATAGCTTTACAGGAGTCGCCTATCGTTTACTGGGCGACTACAGCAATGCTATTGAACTGTTTTTCCGGGGCCTTCATTTATCAAGAAAGTACAAAATTCCCCAACAGGAAGGCTATGCCTACATTAACATTGCCAATCTTTACATTTACATTGAATTTTACTCGCAGGCACTTGAAAATCTTCAGCCCGCCATGGAAATAGCCCGAGAAATTGGTGATAAGGAGATGCTTTCCTACACTTTTTTAAATATGGGCCGTGTACTGATGCATCTGGATCGTATCGATGAAGCCATTGAGAGCATCAACCACGCACTGGAAATCAGAGAAGAAACAGGAAATGTACCCGGTCAGGCTGTTTGCTACAAGTACCTGGGAGACATTTATTTCAATCGTACAGATTTTCCTCTGGCCAGCAACAACTATACACTCGCTCTTGCCAAAGTAAGTAAGCTTCAGGATAAACATTTGTATGCCAATATTCTGTTAAAACAATCCCAGATTTACTGCCAGACAGAAAACTTCTTTTCCGCGGCTCCCCTGGCCAAACAATCTTTGGAAATAGGCAGAGAAGTAAACTCACGGTTGCTCATACATGATGCATTAAGGGTTTTGTCAAAAGTAGATATTCAGAAGGGCAGATATGTTTCTGCAACGCAGAGGCTCAATGAGATGAATTTGTATGCCGACACACTCTTTAACCAGCAGCTGTCTGAAAAAGTACTCAGCATGGAATTTCAGCTTGAAAGACAAAAGCAAGAGGCCGCCATTGACATTCTGAAGAAAGATAAGGAAATACAGACTTTAAAGATTAGCCGGCAACACTTCCTGAATACCGGACTCATCGTATTCATCCTGTTCCTGACTGTTTCCGGCAGCATCCTGCTGATTTTGATGAGGAAACTCAACGAAAAGAACAAACTCCTTTTATTACAAAAGGAAGAGTTGAAACAGACCAATGCGGCAAAAGACAAGATGTTCATGGTTATCGGGCATGATTTGCGCGGACCTGTATGGAATCTAAGGGCACTGATCGAGTTGCTAAAAGAAGAACAGGATGCTTTTGACAATCCAAACTTGCAGGAAAATTTCAATGCGCTTTCCAGGGCCGTCCAGTCGGTAAGCGATTTGCTGGAAAACCTTTTGTACTGGGCCAGGTCGCAGGACGGAAAGATCACATTCAAACCCGGCCCTACCGACATTATATACCTCGCCACCAAAAGTATAGAGCCCTACAAAGCCTGGGCTGAGGTCAAAAACATCTCCATTGATTTACAAACAGACATGAAAGTCATCATGGTCAATGCAGATGAAAACATGATACAAACCGTAATAAGAAATCTGTTGTCCAATGCCATCAAATTTTCCTTTATCAAAGGGATAATCACCATTTCCCTGACCGAACAGGAGAGCCATTGCAGGTTTTCCATTAAGGATATGGGAATGGGAATAGAGCAGGACCAAATTGACCAGATTTTCAGCAATGAAATAATACCAGCCACCAAGGGCACAGGAAATGAGATTGGATCCGGAATAGGGCTTGGGCTATGCAGAGATTTTATTATCAGGCATGGGAGCGAAATACAAGTTGAAAGCTCTCCGGGTAATGGAACCCACTTCTTTTTTGACTTACCGCTGATAAAAAGACCCTGACAGCAGCAATCTGCCCCTCCTGCAGCACCTATACCAGCCACTTTCCTGCCTTGATTACCCAACTTCTTTCAAAAACCGAAACATCAACCTGCTAACAAACAGAGCATTGAAAAATATATTGCAAAAAAACAAGAAAATGGCTGCCATACAACATTTTTTTCCCTACTTTTGCCCTCACAATTTCAACAGCATAACGTTCTTTTGTAAAACGGGGGGGTTCCAGAGCGGTCAAATGGGGCAGACTGTAAATCTGTTGGCTTTCGCCTTCGGAGGTTCGAATCCTTCCCCCCCCACTCTTTTATTGCGGAAGTAGCTCATCCGGTAGAGCGACAGCCTTCCAAGCTGTAGGTGGCGGGTTCGAGTCCCGTCTTCCGCTCAAATTAAAAACATTAAGGATATCTGATTTTCAGGTATCCTTTTTTATTGCTCTTAAGGATGGATCCTGCTGCTGCACATTTGGCCAACCACAAGTCAAATGAACAAGTATCTTTCTTTAAGCAGGGGAATAATTTTCTGATCAATGGGAAAGGTAAGTGTATCGGGTTTTAGTTCATCCAGGTTTACCCAACGGAAAGATTGCGCTCCTTCTTTGGTTTCCTTGAAGTCAAAAGCTTTGGATGATGTTTTAAAAGATTTCTGATTTTTGAGTTCTACCCTGTAATAAATACTGATAAGCTGCTGTGGTACCTCCAGCAATCGGGTAGGCTGAAAGTAATCGGTGGTATAAATGTGTTCCTGGATGTCAATTTCCAAACCCGTTTCCTCCATAAACTCCCTCCTCAGGCAGTCTGCAGTACCTTCACCCAGCTCCAGCCCTCCTCCGGGAAATTTTGTCATCCTCATTCCCATGCGAAATTCGTCGGTAAGCAGAATCGCACCTTTGAACAGTACAATTCCATATACCCTGATATTAAATGTTGAAATTTTCATCCCCTTGATCTTTGTTTGCCATTTGATTGTTCAACAGAGGCTTCACAGCCCTGCTCATTTCTCGTTTTCCTTTGGGTCCGGGAATCTTGCTCACTTCAAACCCTGAGGCCTTCAAGGCTCTGCGTACATCACCCTTTACACAATAGGTAACCAGCACACCACCAGGCTTCATGCTGCTGAAAATCCTGTCAAACACATCATGGGTCCACATTTCGGGCTGGGTGTCAGGACCAAAAGCGTCAAAAAACACCAGATGGTACTTCTCTGCTTCAAAAACTTTATCCTGTAGTTTTACAGGAAAACACCTGAAGAAAAACCAATCCTTAAAATTCTCATACTTTTCTGCCCCGGCAGTATGTATGGTATCAAAGAGCTCCTTTCCCCAAAGTTCTTTGAAAAGCTGCGGATAATTCAGAAGTTGTAAAACCGATTCTTCCAAAGGATAGGGTTCGATGGCTTCATAAAGGATTCGGGTTTTTCTCATCAGGGCCTCTCTGCCGGTAAGAAAAGCATTTAAGCCTGTTCCCAATCCTACCTCAAGGATGACCAACGGGTTGGGCAGCACTTCAAAAGCATTCAATCCACTTTCAAGAAATACATGTTTTGATTCCTGCAATGCACCGTTAAGCGAATGGTATTGCTCGTCAACCCCTTTAAGTTTAAGCGTATGAGAACCATCTGTTGTTTCTATGAGTTCTGAAGGAAAGGGGTTTTCCATGGCGTTATGCGAATTATTTTCTTTGATTTGAAAGCCCCGATACAAACAAACGGGCTATGTAATTATCATTTTCTCCCCGGTAAAACTGCTCACAATTCAAACCGGCAAGTGAAGCAACATTGCGCAGGTTATCAAAATCAACAAAAAGCCATTTAAAAGGTTCGCCACTGTATTGTTTATACTGAAGCTGGTAAGTAATTTCCCCGTAATAATCTCCGGCAAGGTCAATCATAACTGACCCGTCTTCCTCTTCAAACATATACAGCAAATCAGTGGATTCAAGGTAAATATTCCCACCGGGTGCCAGAAGACCGGCTGCATGCTGGAGCAAATCTTTGAGTTTGTCAAGGGTTTGTGCCATTCCTGTTCCATTCATCAGAAACAAAATGGTATCAAACTTCTGTGCTCTGAATTCAAAAAAATCTTTCAGCTGAGCATTTTCTATCCCACGCTGTTGCATACATTCTACCGCCCCGGGACTGACATCTATGGCAGTAACCTCATGCCCCTTTTCCTTGAGATACAAAGCATGACTGCCGGCTCCGGCTCCCACATCCAGTATCCTGCCCGAGCATGCATCCAGAGTCTTTTGCTCCCAATCGGGCATTTGGGCGTAACCCCTGAAAAAATAAGATACCGGCAAAACCTCCGTATCCGAAATATTGATATCTACCAGGATACTCTCATTGGTTTGCCCATCAAGGTAATCCCTGAATGCCAGGCCAAAAATATCTGTTGAATTTGTCATTTTCGTTTTTTTACTGTGTAGGGTACTGTTTTGTCCAGCAGCAGAGCCTCATGAATTATTTCCAGCACCCTATCCGCAGGTATATCAGCCATTTTGTTAAAGGGAATTCCAGCTATCTGTTTTCTGCCGTTAAAGGACAGAAGCTGCTGAACATCCGACAACTCGTTTCCCCTCAAAAAGGCCAGCTCTATCTGCCCATCCTTAAGTGGATTCAAATAGCAGATCCAGCTTTTTTGATAATAAAAGGGGATCTTGAAGCGAATCTTATCCATCAGGTTCAACTCCGTTTTCAGCAACCGGTGAAAGAACTCCATTATGGCTTTCTGTTCGCCTTCAATGCCGGCTATATAATCTTCTACATCTGTCATGCCGATGGATAGAATTCAGGATAAATTGCTGTCAAAACCCGGAAAACCTTCCCTCATCCTCAAAAATGAGGTTCCGTAAATGGGTTGTAAAATTACCAAAATTATCAGCTTCCAAAACATTCCGTTTAAATGGATGGCAAATATGCACTCCTATAAATTTCCCCTAAATTTTATTTTTATTTAGCAAAATAATTGCTAAATTCATAGCATGTAATGCCATGATACAGATTTAACTTCCTCCCCTGGTGCATCAGCAAGGCAATTACGCTCAGCTAATTATTCATCAAAACAGGTAAATCATGAAAGAATTTTTGGAAAACGCAGAATTTCAGGGGCTTTTAAAGTCTGTGGATGAAATTGTCAGAAGCAAAAAACGGTTTTCTGACATAGAAGATGCCCGGGGGAACCAATATGTTGACCTTGTGCAGGAAGGAGGTGGTGTTTTGGGCATTGCACTGGTAGGTTATACTTACATTCTGGAAAAAGCGGGAATCCGTTTTTATAGCCTGGCCGGAACATCAGCAGGAGCCATCAACACGATGATGATTGCTGCACTGGCTCCCCTGGAAGAGTCCAAATCGGAAAAAATCCTTGAGATCCTCAGCAACAAAGACCTTTTTGAAATAGTGGACGGAGAACGTCCGGTGAGAAACCTTGTGCAAAGGGCAATTAAGGGAGAATCGGGCATCGGCTGGGTTATTGTATGGAACATCCGCCGGTTTTACCGAACCCTTTCCCAACGGCTGGGCCTCAACCCCGGAAATGATTTTGAAAAATGGATAACCGCTGAGCTGAAGAAAGCAAACATCAACAACATGGGTGATGTTATGCGGCGCATGGAACAACGACCCGAGGGACTCAAACATGTATCGGGAGCTAATATAGAAAACATGACCCCAAAGCTGGCTATCATCGCTGCAGATATTACTACCCACAGCAAAATCGAATTCCCACGTATGTCCGAACTGTTTTATGCAGAACCTCAGTCCATTCCTCCTTCCTCACTGGTAAGGACATCCATGTCTATCCCCATTTTCTTTGAACCCGTTACCATAAAAGACATTCCCAATCATGGGGTTAGTAATGACAGCAAGTGGATAGAACACTGCAGTTATCGAGGTCCTGTACCTCCCACGGTAAGTTTTGTGGATGGTGGATTGTTATCCAACTTTCCTATCAATGTATTTCATCGCAGTGACGGAGGTGTGCCGCGCAAACCTACATTTGGTGTGCGTTTGAGTACCTATCGCGCCAACTACTCGAAAATCAACGGTCTTATGCCCATGATGGGAGCCATGATTAGTTCCATGCGGCAAATCCATGATTATGACTTTCTGAAGCGCAACCCCGACTACTCTCAACTGATATGCCATGTGGATGCTGACCAGGATTTCAACTGGCTTGACTTCGGTATCCAGAGAGATGAGCAAATAAAGATGTTTGTACACGGAGCCAGGGAAGCAGTGAAGTTTCTGCATAAGTTTGACTGGGAGCAATACAAAAACACACGCAGAGCCCTGGCTCAGACAGGAAGGTAGGCTATGGTTCTGAAGTATCTTCCTGGTATTGAATCAGTACATCCAGGCTGACAAACTCTAAAGTTTTTTCGTGAGTAGCTTCCAGCTTTAAGGTGGGAGCTACTCCCGCTTTGAGAGATTCCACCCAACGACTGGCACACAAGCACCAGTAATCACCGGGTCTGAGCCCCGGGAATCGGAAAGCCGGAACAGGGGTAATTAAATCATTTCCCCGCTCGCGTGAGAACTGCAAAAACTCTTCTGTAACTTTTGCACATACGGTATGGGTTCCCAAATCAGATGGACCTGTTTGGCAACTCCCATCACGGTAATAACCGGTAAGTGGGTCCGTGCTGCATTCCATCAGGGGACCTCCTAAAACATTTTTTTTCATAGATGCCTGCTAATCGTTTCGTACTGAGAGAAAAAACACAAACCTCAGGAAGTTGTTTAATGGTACGGGCGATTCAATTTCTTTTTCCGGGCGAATGAACGCTGACACAATCTGCAATTTTTAGTATTTTCGTAAAACAAACCGAACATCAAATATTCAGTCATGTCGAAAAAAAGAGTAGTAGTATTAACCGGCGCCGGAGTGAGTGCCGAAAGTGGTATAAGCACCTTCCGCGACAGCGGAGGCTTGTGGGAAAAATATGACATATCGGAGGTAGCCACCCCGGAGGCATGGGAGCGAAACCAGGCGCTGGTAATGGAATTTTACAATCAGCGCCGAAAACAACTCTATGAAGTTGAGCCCAATGCAGCACATTATGCTTTGGTTAAACTGGAAGAAAAATACGATGTCCGTATCATTACCCAAAATGTTGACGATTTGCACGAAAGAGCAGGTTCGGGCAATGTAATGCACCTGCACGGCGAGCTGAAGAAGGTAAGAAGTTCGGTTGATGAAAATCTTGTGTATGAACTGGAAGGCTGGAAACTTAAAAAAGGAGACACCTGCGAGAAGGGCTCTCAATTGCGACCTCATATTGTATGGTTTGGCGAACCGGTGCACATGATACCCAAGGCAGCAGAACTGTGTTCAACGGCCGACATTTGCATTATAATAGGCACTTCACTTAATGTATACCCGGCAGCGGGACTGGTGGGATATACCCCTCCCGGCTGCCCCGTTTACCTTATAGACCCCGCAGAAGTAAATGTGCTGCATATCCCCGGAGTAAAACTCATCAGGGAAAAAGCCGGCACCGGCACAGTAACGCTGGTAAACGAACTGCTGAACCAACTGCCATGATAAAAAAACTATCCATGGATGAACTGGGCCGTATGGATGCTCAGCAATTTAAACAGGGGAAAAAAATCTCCATTGTTATCATACTGGACAACATCAGGAGCATGATGAATGTGGGTTCAGTATTTCGCACGGCAGATGCGTTCAGGGTTGAGAAAATCCTTTTGTGCGGCATTACCGCATGCCCTCCCAACAAGGAAATTCACAAAACAGCACTGGGAGCCACAGAATCAGTGGACTGGCAATACTATCAAACCACTGAAGAGGCTGTCAGCGAACTCCTGCAAAAAGACTACAAGGTATACGCTCTGGAGCAAACCACCAACAGCCACTCCCTCCATCAGTTTCAACCTGAATCTGACTGCAAATACGCCCTGGTTTTCGGTAACGAAGTAAAAGGGGTGCAAGACCAGGTATTGTCGCTATGCCATGGCAGCATTGAAATCCCCCAGTTTGGCACCAAACACTCATTCAATATTTCGGTAACTGCAGGGATTACCCTATGGGATTTTTTTACAAAGATGGGTGAATTTGAAAACTTAAAAGCATAAAGGACGGCCGGCTCTTTAGCTCGAATGATAAATGGATACTACGGCAACTGGATGGGATCCTTTTGCTGTTTGGAAATGCAAAAAACATTTTCCTTCAAAAAACGTACTTTTGCAAAAAATTCTCCCTATGCGAATAGATATTCTTACCATCTTTCCTGAAATGTTTGACGGCCCCTTTTCCCACTCCATCGTAAAGCGGGCCAGGGAAAAAGGACTGGTGGAAATCCATCTTCATAACATCCGCGACTATGCCACCAGCAAGCATCGCAGGGTAGACGACTACCCCTTTGGAGGAGGAGCAGGAATGGTAATGATGATAGAACCGGTGCTTTCCTGCATCAACGAACTGAAGAAAGGCCGTACCTATGATGAGGTCATTTTCATGACACCCGACGGAGAGCTCTTCCAACAACCCATAGCCAATCAGCTATCTACCCTTAAGAACATCATTTTGCTTTGTGGCCATTACAAAGGGATTGACGAAAGATTGCGGGAACATGTCATAACCCGGGAAATTTCCATTGGAGATTATGTTTTATCCGGAGGTGAACTGGCTGCAGCCGTGGTTACCGACAGCATTGTACGTTTGCTTCCCGGAGTGCTGGGAGATGAAACATCAGCATTGTCCGACTCATTCCAGGATGGGTTGCTCTCCCCTCCGGTTTATACCCGTCCGGCAGATTATGAAGGATGGAAGGTGCCGGATATCCTGCTTTCGGGTCATGACAGGAAAATTGCAGAATGGCGCCATGAACAATCCCTGGAACGCACAAAAAAAAGAAGACCCGGCTTGCTGGATAACCAGTAAACCGGGCCTTGTATTTTTTCCTGTTTTTATCAGAATTTATAGCCAATTGTCAGCTTAAGCACCCTGTTGTAGACTTTCTTTTCATCTACATTGATGGGGGTGACCCCCAGGTCATAACCAACACTCAATCGTAATCCCCCCGGCACATTCACTCCGGCACCCAGCACCACGGCAAAGTCAGGAGATGTAAAATTTTCTGCATCAAAATCAAAATCCGTATCCTTCATGCTTCCATTCAAAAACAAGGAAGCTTGAGGGCCTGCATAAAAGTGAAAAAGAGGCAGAGGGCTGAATTTCACAACCACAGGAATATCGATGTAATTATAAATAAGCTCTGGCCCTCCTTCTGTTGCCATTACATATCCCTTTTGAGAATAATAGACACCACCCTCGGCGGCAACAATCCCCAGGAAAGATATACCTAAGAATCCTCCCACATGAAAACCTGTTCGGGGATCGCTGTCAGGAGCATCTGCACCTCCTATATTGGCGATATTCAAACCACCCTTGATGCCGTAGCTTATTTGCGCCTGCAGAGGCTGCAATGCGGTGAGGCCTGCCAGGAGTGCAATTGCTGTAATCAATCTGATTGTCATTTTCATACCCTATGTTTTTTATGAATAAAATAGCACTATCAAAACTAACAAAAAAAACATTAAATACAAAACCAATATATAAGACACTGAAGAAAACAATAAATCTGCTACCTTTGCATGGCTGTTAGAGCGATTTTTCTGTCGGTTAAGGTTTTTCAAAATAAATTGTCATTATCTTTTTTTATTTGAATTTAATCCCTAACTTTGCACTCCCATTTTCGCAAGAAAAATCGTAAACTATTCATATTGAAAGCCTCCCGTACGGGGCAATGCCATAAACGAATTAATATACTGTGTCATGAACAAGATGGAAATAATGAATTTTGTGCAGGATGTACTAACGGAGAAAAAAGTAACTCCTGCATTCAAAGCCGGCGATACCGTAACTGTGCATTATAAAATCAAAGAAGGTAACAAGGAGCGTATCCAGCCTTTTCAGGGAGTTGTAATTCAGAGAAGAGGTGAGAGCGCAACCGAAACTTTTACCGTGAGAAAAATCTCCGGAAACGTGGGTGTGGAAAGAATTTTCCCTATCAACTCTCCCTTTATCGAAAAAATTGAACTTAACCGTCGTGGTGTAGTTCGCAGAGCAAGAATATTCTACCTCAGAGCATTGCGCGGTAAAAAAGCAAGAATCAAAGAAAAAAGAATGTAGTATTATCATACTTCAAAAAACCAAAAGCCATTGGAAGTATCCGATGGCTTTTTTTTATAATTTCG
>SLPR01000505.1 GCA_007131895.1 Bacteroidales bacterium
TATGATTTGCTGGTAACGCTGGAAGGCTACCAGGAGTATGCAGAAACAGGAATATCGGTAAACGAAAACAAGGTCATGGAAATTTCCCTGATACCCACTTCACTGGAGGAAATCTCATCAAATTACCTTCAGGTATTTCCCAATCCTGCAACAGAATATCTGCATGTGGTTTCTGACCGGACCATTGATCAGGTTATTTTGGTGGATGCTGAAGGCCGTGTAGTGCTGGAGCAACCTGTGAATAAATCCTCCACACGCTTACAGGTAAGCAATCTGTCGCAGGGAGTGTATCTGTTGAGAATAGTGGCAGGCAAAGATATCACCAGCAAGCAGGTGCTCATAAGCCGGTAACAGGCAGTTGGCATTATAAAGAAAATCAGTTGCTGAAATTGTTTTGAAATGCACTTTAATACAAAGCGGGGACAAAATGGATTTCCATTTTGTCCCCGCTTTTGTATGTGAATCAAGGGTGTAAATCAATCTCTTCTCACACACCTGACCCTGAAGTTGTTGGTTTTAACTGTCGATCCGGCATAACCAGTATTGAAATACTGGTTGAAGGCATTCACCGTGTTGGCCTCGGTGCTTGAGTAGTAGGCTCCTGAAGTGGAAAAGCCACCAATATCTTCCATGTTGAGGTACAAGGCATTGAGCTCATCTTTGGCAGGCAGGTACCAGTCGCTGTAACCGAATGCTTCCAGCTCATCACATAGTTTTGCTGCGTAGTTTCCGTTGTTATAATCACCCAATGCAGCTACAATGGCGGTTGTGTTGGATTGTCCGTCGGTATCAGAATCTGCCTGGATGAGTATGTTGGTCGGGCCATATCTCAGGCTGGCGGAATTGTCAGTAGGGTGGATGAACAGTGTGCCATTGAATTCAATCTGGGGAAGTTCTACCTCTGAATCCTCGGTGGTAAAGCTCACCTGATCTCCGTATGCCGTGCTGTATTGATTGGTGGCGTAGGCCCTCACATAATAGGTGACTCCGGGTGTAAGTCCTGTAATCTGGCTGATGAATGTTCCTGTACCTTCACCGTCAACCGTGCAGTTGTCCTGAAGGGTTGGATTTTCAGTTGTACTCCGGCAAACTCCGCGGGCTGTTACCGGAGCATCGCCTTCGCTTACCACTGTGCCACCCCCGGTAGCCGTATTCATTGTGATATTGGTGATAGCGGCGGTAGTAACTTCAGCAATGTCCGGGCAAGCCCCCCACTGGGGTTTCCCATAGCAAAAGGTTAAGCCTTGTCCTGTTTCGCCGGGCTGCACTTTTTGCCAGTTTTCACCGTCAAACCAGGCCATTTCTCCTGCGGCGGGTGCCTCCAGCCAAAGGTATCCGGCCTGGCTGTGATCGCCCCAGCTATGTGCTTCATTCCACATTCCGATATGTTCATTGGTTATACTTCCTGCCGGGCTGTCCATGAAAAAGGGATCCTCTTCCTGGGTAAGGAAATTATTAAGGTTGGGAGTGTTTGCAAGATCCTGGTAATCGCCACTGAATCTATCGGCAGAAGTAAGTGCATGCAAAGCATAGGGCACGCTCATAAGCTGGCTGGTTCCCATCACTACATTGTCAACCGACACCTGAAGAAACCAGCTGTGGTCGCTCCAGTTGATGCCAGCCAGAGAAGAGATGCTGCCAATTTCAAGATGAATCAATCCAAACTCATTGGTGCTGGCATTATGGGTTTCCTGAAAAACCTGGGTGCCATCTGCGGCATCTCTCAGCAAGGCAATTCTTACCGAAACCTCTTCACTGGCCCGAACCTGGCCATTGCCATCGCGCAATACTGCCTGGTATTTAAAAGAATGTGGAGTCTGAGCAAACAGAACAGCCTGGATAAGAATAAAAACAAAGGGTAAAAAAAGTCGTTTCATATCGATTTGATTTTTGTAAAATATAGGGTTTTAGATGGTTTGTTCCGGCAATGCTGGCCAATATTTATCAGGCCATTTGGGTTTACACAACAAAAGTATTGAAATTTACAGTTGGGGTAATACCCTGCAGATGGTATTTTTTGTCATAATGATATACTTGCCAGCACGTATTTTTACAGGGAAATTGCTTTTAGTTGTTGCTCGTTTTAACGAATGACTATTTTTGTTAAAGTTTACTGATTGTAATTTCTTAACCAGGCTTATCCAACATATCATTCATTAAAAACTTCACCCCATGAGAGAAACACTGAAATTCTGGATTTTTTTTGTTCTGATTATTTCTGCTTTTGCTGTCAGCGCATCCGAAATGCCCGTCATGGAGGATACCATTGCTTTAAATGACAGGTTTAACTTCAGGCAATCGGTGCAGTTCGACAATGATGGTCACATACACATGACCTACACGGGGCAGTATGATACGGATGGCACTACGCGCGAAATTTTTTATGCTACCAACCAAAGCGGCCAGTTTGAAGTGTTGCAGCTCACTAGCAACGGGGTGGATAACAATTTTGCTTCATTTGCTTTTGACAAAAACGGTAACATCCATATCATCTACCTTGAGCACGAAACTGTTTCCAACACGTTTCAGATTGCTTACAGAAATTCTATGCAGGGGGCTTTTTCTGAACCCATATGGCTGACTTCAGGTTTTAACAAAGCTTCTCCTCATATTGCCATTGGCAGCAACAATATTATACATCTGGCTTACAATTCTTACCATTTCACTGATCCCAATCTGGATGACCATGTGTACTATAAAACCTATAATTTTGTCACCGGTAACATGGGGGCAGAAGTACAACTTGGGCTGAGCAATCCTTCCAGCGAAAAGGAAACCCGCATTGCCGTTGACAGTAACAACCATGCCCATATCATTTACCGTTCTGAAAGCAGCTGGTCGGGTCCGTTGAAATACTACAACAATACCGGCGGCGCCATGACTGAATATGCAACGCCTGTTGAAGGTAATATTACCGGACCAGCCATAGCAATGGATAATTCAGATAATCTGCATATTATTTACCGGCAGGGCAATGCCATTCACTATACCCTGCGTGATGCGGAAGGAGATTTTTCACCTCCCGTGCTGGTAACTCCTGAAAATGTGGGAATTCCTACATTTTACAGGAGTGTGGATGTGGATGAGCAGGGGCGTTTTTACTTTATGTACCAAAACAGCGTGGCGACTGCCCCCAAAGGGTTTTTCCTTGTACACGGGTTGGATGGCCAGTTTGAAGAGCCTGTGCTGGTATCCGCTAAAACTGACAACGGATATCTCACCCTGAACAATACTGCAGTGGCTGCCAGGGGTGACGGTGAAGTAGCGGTTACCTATGCTGCATCCA
>SLPR01000012.1 GCA_007131895.1 Bacteroidales bacterium
ATGGGGACAGGAAAAAACTACAAGGTATTAAATCAGATTAACAGGGAGCATACTTTTTTTGATCGTATCATTCCTCTTGAACATCCCAGATACATAGTGCAATACAAATCAGCCCTTACTGATAGCTATATCAGCAAATACCTGAAAGCATTCGGACGGTAAAGTGTTGCTTACACTGACTGCATAAAAGGTTTTTCCTCCACAATGTAACGGGTGTGGGTGCCAAAGCCGATTTTACCCCCTTCATCATGCGCTTCCACCTTAAAGGTCAGCTTTTTCCCTTCGGCACTCATTAGTATGGATTCAGCCTTTACCTGCTTATTGAGCCCGGTAGCTTTTATGTGTTTTATGTTCACTTCACTTCCAACCGTGAGATATCCGTCGGGCAAAAGGGGCTGAACACTTTCGTGAGCTGTTCTTTCCATCAGGGCAATCATTGCCGGGGTTGCGTAAACCTCAACCAGGCCTGAGCCATAAGCCCTGGCAGTATCTTTGGGTTCTACGGTAATAGCAGAGGAGCCTTTGACGCCGGGTTGAATTTCTGAAAAAGTTTCCATACTGGTTTAATAGTGAAATGACACATCAACATTGATATCTGTATGAATGCTTTTGGCAACTGGACAGTTGCGGGCTGCATGTTCCAGTATGGCTTTTTCTTTGTCTGTGTAGGATTTGGCTGTCAAATCAAATTCAATAATGATTTCGGAAACACGACGTGGATTAGCCGCCATAACCTTGGTGGTTTTTGCCCTTACCTCGCCTAAGGAAAATCCTTTTCCATTGGCGGTGATGTCCATAAGGGTAATCATGCAGCTGCACAGAGCCGTTGCTACCAAATCCGTTGGAGAAAAAGCTTCTCCTTTTCCATTGTTGTCAATGGGGGCATCCGTAATTATTTTGACGGAAGAGAGCACATGCGTTGCTTCTGTCCGGTAATCGCCAATGTATGTAGTTCTTACTGTTTCCATAGTTTTCATTTTTGCAAATATAGAAAATTATTAATATCCGGTTTAATCAATTATTAAAAGATTTGTTGATGTTAGCACTCTCGCTACATGCATGAATACAGGCAGTTAGGCTCGCCAGGGCGCAACATGTTGTTATAAAAAACCCCGGCCCGAAGATTCGGACCAGGGAAAAAAGCACAGTAATTGAAAATAATAATTAAGAGGGAAATTTAATGTCTTTTAGTTTTCTCTGCTGGCTTGCTGGCTTTTGACACCAGAAGGAACTTTTGTGCATTCTCCGGGCTGAGGACCTGCTACCTGGGTAGCTTTAGTTCCTGTGCAAGATGCAGCAGATGAACCCGTACATGAGGATTTTGCAGCACTGCTGGTTTGAATCATTTGAACTTCACCTGATTCTGCGTCAGCTTTGGTAGCTTTGCTGCTGCAGCAAGCTGCGTCAGCACTTTTGTCTGCGCAACTGGATTTGGTTGCGGCAGATGCAGTTTGAGTTTTTTCAACTCCGGTACAGCTTGATGCGGTTTGCACAGCCTCAACTGTTTTTCCACTGCAACAACTTTTCGCAGTTTCTTTTTTGGTTTCAGTTTCTGTTGCCGTCAGGATTAGACCGGCTCCCAGCACTAAAAACAGACTCATTACGGAAGTTAAGATGTATTTTTTCATATATAATTTCTTTTTTGATTGTAAAAGGTTTTGATGCTTATTTTTATTTAGACCAAATATAAATAAAAAAACGCAGCTTGAAACATTTGCTTGTGAAAAAAATGTTAAATGTTTCCAGGAGGGAGAAAGGAGATGAATTGTTGAATCTTTGTATCTTCTGGTCGTTGGATTTGTATGTGGTAGTAGTTCTTTAAATTGGAATAAGAATAATTTTCCCATATTCCAATCGGTATTTACTCATATACATTTCCCTTTCAAAACGTTACATGCAAAATAATGTAACCTGGACTGTCCGGGATATGTTTTACAAGAGCCTTAGTATGCTTGTTGTAAAATAAAAAATACAATTAGCAGACATAATAGTATCAAATATTGTCTTAAGATGTAAAAATTTACAATAATTTTGACTGCCAAACAAATTTTTGGGTTTTTTGAGCGTTTATTGAGATAGTTCTCATGTATTAAATTTGTCATCCAAAGTCATTTAAAACATTGTTCTTAACCCGAGAATACTGATGGGCATCAGGAAATAGGTTGTTAATTGTATGTAATTGTTAATTATATTGTTTATTTATGCAAAACAAGAAAAATTTTATCTGGCCTGTTTTGATTGTTGTAGTCCTTGCCTTATGGTTTTTCCTGCGGTCGGAAACCGCAGGGCCTGAGCATATTCGGGTAGCCGTTGAAAGCGGGGATTTTGTGGTAAGTGTGTATACAAGCGGAGAGCTTGAAGCAGAGCATTCTGAAAATATACTTGGCCCGGCAGGCTTGCGTACGGTTGGGCTGTGGAATGTGCAAATCAGCGAATTGATACCTGAAGGAAGTATTGTAAAGGAGGGAGATTGGGTAGCTACCCTTGATCGCACCGAAATAAGCAACAGATTAAAGGACCTTGAGACAGAGCTGGAAAAACTGCAAACCATGCATACCCAGACCCGGCTTGATACCACTATGGAATTGCGCAATGCCAGAAATGATCTTGTCAACCTGGAGTATGGTCTTGAGGAAGCCCGCATAGCACTGGATCAAAGTTCTTTTGAACCCCCGGCAGCCATACGATCAGCCGAAATCAATCTGGATAAAGCGCAGCGGGCTTTTGACCAGGCCTCACACAATTATGAACTTCGGCATGAGCAGGCAAGGGCTAAAATGCAGGAGGTTACAGCAAGTCTGACCCAGGTACAAAGAAGGTTTGATAATATGAATTCTGTTCTTAATGAATTTACGATTACCGCACCCAGATCCGGTATGGTAATATACAGACGAAACTGGGACGGATCTAAAGTTACGGTCGGTTCTCAGATAAGTACCTGGGACAACACCGTGGCAACCCTTCCTGACTTTTCGGTTATGATGAGCCGTACTTATGTTAATGAGGTTGACATCAGCAAAGTGTCCTTACAACAGAAAGCCGAAATAGTAGTAGATGCTTTTCCCGATAAAAAATTTACAGGGTATGTAACCGAGGTTGCCAATATTGGTGAGCAAAGACCCAACCAGGATGCCAGGGTTTTTGAGGTGAAGCTTCGCATCAACGAAGCAGATACCATTCTGCGGCCTGCTATGACTACCAAAAACACAATTATTACCCACGTTGAGCAGGAGGTTCTATTTGTGCCCATTGAGACTATTCATGTTGTTGATACAGTAACCTTTGTTTACAAAGATTTGCAAAACAGGATTGTACGTCAGGAGGTTGTAACAGGGATGCGCAACGAAAACCAGATTATTATTAAAGAAGGACTTGAAAAAGGTGAAATGATATACCTAAGTATTCCAGGCAGTCCGGAAGATTTTCGTATGATAAACCTATAACAAACCCCATGATCAAATCACAACGGTATATCCATAATATTAACATTGCAATGGATGCGGTATTTGCCAACAAATTCCGCTCATTGCTTACCGCGTTGGGAATAATTTTTGGTGTAGGAGCAGTAATAGCTATGCTTGCCATCGGAAGTGGAGCCAGGCAGGAAATTCTGGATCAGATGAAGCTGGTAGGGGTAAATAATATTATCATCAGACCCCTTTTTGCCGAGGAAGATGCCCATGAAGAACTCCTTGACGGAAGGTTTTCTCCGGGGCTTACCCTGACCGATGCCTGGAGTATCAAAGAACTGATACCGGGTGTTCAGAGCATAAGTCCCGAGGTAGAAATAAATACATTTGGTTATCATCATGGTATCAGAAGACCTGTAAGGGTTGCGGGCATCAATCCCGATTATTTCAATCTGTTTGCCATTAATATAGCTCAGGGAAGCAATTTTACATCAGCACAGGTAAACTCAGGAGCACCGGTTTGCATCATAAGCAACCAGGTTAGGGCGGTCTTTTTTGGCAATGACCAGGCAATAGGCAGGCAAATAAAGCTGGGCAACAACTGGCTTACAGTGATAGGAATTGCCGAAGACCGCAGCGGAGGCGGAGAGTCAACAGAAAGATTGGGGATTAGTGAATTTGGCAACATGGTCTATATCCCTGTGAATACCTCACTGTTGAGATTCATGGACAGGTCGGCTGTTTCGGCAACGGATATACAACGAATGCGAAACCAGAACAGAAGGAGATCCCCACAAAATCAGCAGGAAACCGAAAAGCCTAAAAGTTACCATCAGCTTGACCGCATAGTAGTGCAGGTTGAGAATTCCGAAATGCTGTCAACTACCGCTGATATTATACAACGCATGTTGCTCAGAAGACACAACGGAGTACAAGACTTTGAGGTGATTATTCCTGAGATGCTGCTGGAACAGGAGCAAAGAGCCAAGGATATTTTTAATATCGTTCTGGGGGCTATTGCTGCTATTTCATTGCTTGTGGGGGGTATCGGAATAATGAATATCATGCTGGCTTCGGTGATGGAACGAACACGCGAAATAGGTATACGCCTTGCCGTGGGAGCCAAAAAAACAGATGTTGTGTTTCAGTTTCTTGCCGAATCGGTTTTTATCAGTATTTCCGGAGGTATTGCCGGTGTTTTTCTGGGTATTGCCATTTCCCGATTTATAATGAGATTTACAGACATCCTTACCATTGTATCTTTTTCTTCCATTCTTATTTCATTTATGGTGTCTGCCGGTATTGGAATTATATTCGGTTATATGCCGGCCAAAAAGGCTGCATCTAAAGATCCGGTTACCTCTCTGCGCTATGAATAACAGCAGCTGTTCTTAAGACATATTTAGATAATTGATTTTGCTTTTCAGCCGGTAGTTTCTATATTTGTGTAAGATGTTAAATAAAATCATTAATCCCAAAAAGCTAAAAGTATGAAGAAGTTTGCAGTAGTATTAGCAGGAAGTGGCGTGTATGACGGAGCAGAAATTCATGAAGCCACGCTGAGTTTGTATGCCATTAAAAAGCAAGGAGCAGATTACGAAATATTTGCCCCTGATATAGAGCAGCATCATGTTGTTAATCATATTACCGGAGAGGAGATGGATCAGAAAAGAAACGTACTGGTCGAATCAGCCCGCATAGCAAGAGGAAAAATCAAACCTTTGTCAGATTTCAAAGCAGACGATTTCGATGCAGTGCTCTTTCCCGGGGGATTTGGCGTAGCCAAGAATTTGTGTACATTTGCTTTTGACGGTCCCGAATGCTCTGTTAATGCAGACGTGGAGAAGGTAGTAAAAGGCATGCACAAAGCAGGAAAGCCCATTGCGGCACTCTGTATTTCGCCGGTTTTGATAGCCAAAATTCTTGGCGATGTGGAACTGACTATAGGACAGGATAAAGACACAGCCGCGGGCATTGAAAAGATGGGTGCGAAACACAAATCAACCAATCACGCAGAGGTGATTATTGATGCAAAAAACAATGTGTATACTACTCCTTGTTATATGCTTGACGCCAATATTTTGCAAATCGCAGATGGGGCAGAAAATATTGTCAGAGCCGTATTGAAAAGCCTTGCTTAGAAGCTGCAGATTTTATTCTGCCATGATTTCCAAAGCCCTGACCAGGGCTTTTTTTATGATCTCTTCGTGATCAAAAGCCAGTTCGGGCAATTTGGTCAGATTAAACCATTTGGCATTGATAGCGTCAGTGCCGGGAATTAGTTTCGGGTTATTCTTACAGAAGCCCCAGAAAGCGATAGTTATGATTCTGCATCGGGGATCGCGATCAGGTTTGCTGAATGCTTCCAGTTGATAAAACTTAATGTCTTTTAGTCCGGTTTCCTCTTCAACTTCCCTGGCCACACATTGCTCAAGTGTTTCTTTGTCATCTAAAAACCCTCCCGGAAGGGCCCATTGACCCTTGAAAGGTTCATTTTGTCTTTGTATGAGCAGGATGTTAAGCTTTTCATCCGCTTTCATGTTAAATATCACTGCGTCAGTAGTTACAGCAGGACGAGGGTGTTGGTAAGAATAACTCATATATTGCAAAAGATTTTTTAATCGCTGAAAGGTCCCTTGTGATAATCATCAAGATCTTCCATACGTTTGATTTTGAAAGATTGAATTTTTTTACAAATAATAATAAATACCTGAAGATTGTTTTCCTGCAACCATCGCAGGCTTTCTTCCTTGTAGTTGACAGCTTCAGCCAGCAAGGCAAGGAACTCAAATTTTCGTTCTTTCAGCCACCTCAATGCATTGTCGTCTTCCCAGATGGCTTTGCTCAGCGCTGCATATTGAGGGAATTTGTTTTTCATCAACCATTGAAAAGCTTCATCATTGGTGTGAATGGCATTGGCAAGGGCCGCAAGTTCAGGATATCCGTTTTTCATTAACCAGTAAAGGAACTTACTATTGCCTCCAACAGCTTCACCAAACGAAATCAATATCTTAACCGGATAGTTTATCATCGATATTATTAGTTATGATCCTCCATTGTTGTTTTCTTTGAATAATTTCTTCTGCCAGTGGGGCCATTCCCACTTTAGGAAACGGAAAAAACTTTTCCCTTTTTATCTCATTAAGTACATTTTACCAAATCCCTCATGAAAATATTTCGAAGCAGAAGTTGAGTTCATATCAATCTGTTTTCCGTCAATATTGGTGATTACTCTGTAAAGATAAACGCCGTTGGCCAATCTGTCACCATATTGGTCTGTGCCATCCCATGCATATTGCGTGATATTTCTTCCAATGCGAATTGGTCCTAACTCAGCCATGTCTATTTCTCTCACCACCTTCCCGGTAATGGTAAGAATCTGGATTTTCATGTAAGTAGGCAATTGAGAACCCGTAAGTGTAAATACAAAATGAGTAGCTGTAGTAAACGGATTGGGCCAGTTGAGCACCTCGGTGATGGTTGATTCTGTGATCACCTCAAAATTGATAACATAATCATTGTCGCCCGACTCATTAAGTGATTTGTCGGTTGCCTGCACACGCAGCGTATATTTACCATCCAGCTCAAATTCAGGCTCAAACTCTATACTGCAAATGTTGTCGGGCAGTGTAGCAGGGTAAAACCTCATGTTTTCCTGTCCTTCTGACCTGAAATACAGCCTTTCTCCCCCGGGAGTGCCTGGAGTGCTGAGATAAACTTTCAGCAGTGTAGTGTCATTTAAGGCCATGAAGGGGTTTTCGTCCCGCAGGCTAATGTGGATAAAGGGTCGGGCTGAGACGATATCGCCATCCATTATCTGAATCCCGTCAAAGGTTACGTCAAGCAGAGGATTGGTTTTGTCCTTTTCAACAAAAAAAGGAATCTGACCGACATTGTTGAAAGAGTATTGTTCAAGCTGATCATTGTCAGGGTTTACTTCAATCCATAAACTGTTGTTTCCTGCCAGCCCCTTGGTGTCGAAGTAAATGCTGTCAATCAATATGTCTCCTGCCGGATGAGGACGCTGTCGCGGGTACCCGATGGGATGGATTTGTCTGTTCTCATCCAAAATCCAGTATTTTACCAGCAGGCTGTCCATATCATAGTCGCTAATGTTATGAATAGCAGTGGAAAACAAAATCTTTTTTCCTTCGGGTACCGAATCTTTTTCAAAAACATAGTGGATGGAAGGATTGAGTGCTGTTTCAGGAATTCCCTCATAAACTACTTTCCAGTATCTCATCTGGGCCGGTGTGCGGTTTTCGTCATCTCTCATGTTTACCATCAGCCTCAGGTAGGGATGCTGATTTGCATCCACCTGTTTGTTAAGATCAATGTTTCCCTGTTGTGTTGGAATACCTGTGATAAGTGTGTCAGCATAACCGTTTTTGTTTATCCCTATTACATTGAGCCATACAGAATCTGTATTGAGCTGATCAAAGCTTTCCTGGTTCCAGTAAATGGTTTCCCATTTGCTTGCAGGCCCAATGGTTTCTGAAAGGATGCTACCCTGGTCCCAGTTGGTAGTGATGCTGTCATTGAGCTGGATGACGGAAGTGATTAACGCGCCTATTACTTCATTGGCCGACCCTATGGGGGCACCTTTCTGACCGAAAAGCAGATAGGGTGTATTGTTGACCAGGGTACGTATATTGGCGCTCCCCAGGCTTTCAAAAGCCTGGTAAAGCTCCTCGGGGTAGTTTTGTGCGTTATGGTTGCGGTGGCTTACAGCCATTACATAATGACCTTCCGGGATGGTGTCGATAAAGGCACGAATTCTTTCTATCCACACTTCGGAGGTGGAGTAAAAGTCGAAGGTGTTGAGGTTTCGGATGCGGCAGTGAAAATTGTTGTATTGACCCAGGTTGTTTCCCTGGTTTACACTTATCCAGTGATCTGCTGACACCGGGTCGAATACGGCAAAATAAACACCATTACCCACATCCGACAGGCATGAGAAAATCTCAAGGTTTACCCCATTCTTCCTTACAAATTGTTCTGTCCATGCAAGATAGGGATATATTCCTGTTTGGGCTTGTATGGAGTTGATGCTGTTGACAAATTCCCATTTTTGTTCCTTCTGATTGTGCGACACATAACTGTAAGTGTTGTTTTTAAACTGGTCAAAATGGGACTGGCTCCATCCTTTCAGCCCTTCTATGTGTTGAAAACTGCTTTGACGCCAAACATATTCTCCTGTATAGGCAGAGTCAATGCTTACCCTCCAGAAATAAACCATGCTATCCACTAAATTTTGCGGCGGACTCCACTGAACAACTCCACCCTTGTGACTAACAGCATGTGATAAAGGGTTACTGAATAATGGAGAAGTGTCAAGCTGGAAAATATAGTCTTTCTCAGAAATGAAAGGATCTCCGGTAGAGGCTTTTAATGTAACTGTGGAGGTAGGAACAAGGGCATAATTGAGAGGGAAAACCGGAATGATATCAGAGGATTTGATAAATAAGTTGTTGGTTGCCACGTTGTTGGACTTGTCAATTTCATCAATCTGGTTAAGGGCATCCAGTGTAACGGTAAACTGGTTGATCCCCACGCCCAGCTCACGGTCAACAGGCATCCTGAAAGTTATGGTATCCTTGAAGAGGGTTGTTCGTATTCTACGCTGATAGATTTCTGTTGTCCCATCAGGAAACCTTCTTTCCAAGTCCACAAACATAGAGTCGCTGATGGCTTTTCCTATGTTGGTAGAAATTACATGAACAGCAAAAGAATCCACCTCTGTTGTAACATCCTTGGGTGAGAAAAAGATATCACTGGATTCAACTTTGTAGTCAGGCTTGGGTTGGGCATTAAGGGTAACCGCCGGATCTCCATGCAGCGTTTTGAGCAAAGAAACATTTTTAATGTAAATATTGGGCGACTGAATATCCCTGATGGTTTCTCTGAGAATATGTCCTACAGGCTTACCGTAGCTTTTAGCGCTCACATGACGGAAGAACTCATTGGAGTATCGGTTCAGTTCGAAAGCTCCTGTGGCTGAAGTGGCCGCCAGGTAACCGATTACCCCTTTCTCTTCAATGAGGACAAACTCTTCACTGGAATTAACTCCACTTCCGAAGATGTCACCAGCAAAGCAGGAGTTGGCAACAAGAAACGGGTATTTGCCATAGTTGCTGTATTCTGAGGGATAGTCGATACTGATATCGAACCCGATACCTGCCGCATGTCCGAAAAAGGTCATGAAACTTACTCCATTGTTGATAATCTGCTTAAGGGAGTCAGACTGGTTGATTTGGATGGGGTCGGTAGAGCTCTTCAGGAAAGTGCGCACGTAGCCACCAAAGTGGGTGTCTTCCATGGTTCTCTTGTATTGCCTGAGATATCCGGCCAGCACATTTTGCTCGTTGATGCTCGAACCCCCTCCGAAATGAAGAATGTTTTTCATCCACTCCTGAGGCGTTTGCTGGGCATTGTGGTGTTGAATAACCTTATTCAGATACAGGGTAACATGATGGGGTGTTTGTGCGGCAAGCCTTCCGGTGGCCAGGGCAGGAGCATATCCGTGATTGTCCAGCCCGGAGGTGATGAGAATATCCGACGGAGGATTGCCAAAAGAGGGTACAAGAGAGACTGCATAAATGGAGTTGTTGTTGCGGTAGTTTATGGCTCCACGGGTTTTGCCTATCAGGAAGAGCTTTTTTGGTTTTATATCGTAGTTGGCCAGGGTGAATTTAGCAAAATTGCGCAATGCAATCGGGTGTTTTTTGATGCCATAGGCAAACTGATGGTACAACTCTTCCACATCCACGAGCAGCACTTTATACCCTGTTGAGTTTCTGAAATCCCGGTAATTGATGGCCGGATCCATCAGTTTTTGATGGGTAATCATCAGGTAGTCAGAGTTGAAATGTGCGGGAGCCATAAAGTTGGTAAAACGGGCGTAAGCATTGGGGTTTTCAGAAACCGGTTTTATGGAAGTTACATTGATGTACTGTTGGCTGGAAGTTATAAAAAGCTTCCGGGTCTGGGTGGGATTGGTAATGAGTGCTCTGTAGGTTCCGTCTTGCAGGAAAGCTCTTGACTTTACGTTGTTTGTCAGATTATAAACCCAAACCATATCTGACGATTCCGCCTGAAAGTTGCTGAATGCAATCATCGTTCTGTCGCCTGAAGAAGGGGGCAGCTCCATAGGCATGTTGCCCTGGTTTCTCATGTTGAAATTGTGCGGATATCTCACCGAAATGTATGCAATGGCCGATCGATCAACGGGTGTACCCAGAGAATTGATGGAGCTGAAAACGAAGGGTGTTCCGGAGCTGTTAAGATTGTTGGCTGCTACCGATTGGTGAAACCTCAGAAGGGCATATCCCTCATAAATTGTGTCTATTAGCTGACCGGCAAATTGTATTTGCAAATGATGGTCGGGATTAAGGGGGCGGTAGTTGGATGCACCGGCTACAGCCATTTCAATAACGGCAGGCGGCCCGGCTGTATGTATGTTGGGGGTGGGAATGATTTTGGTTCGGCTCTGACCCAGGTTCAGCGCTCCATCAAACCAGCCTTCAGCCTCTGTGTATTCGGGCTCAGTAACTCCATAGTTGTTGGTTTCTCCCGCGTAATAAGATGACGTATAATCCTGGCGGGAAGTATACCAGAAAAAAGGTGCCGCAGTGTATCCGCTGAAATTGTTATTCTCCTGAATGATATATCTTCTGTTGTTGAGAGAATTATTCCAGGTAAGGTAATAAGATAGGGTATCATTGATTAGGCTGTAATTGGGGTTGGGATGTTTTTCCGGGTCTTCATAAAATCCTTTGTCAAACCAACCGTCGTTTTTATCAGCGTAAAATTCAATAAAGTCTCCGGGATTAAAAAGTCCGGTGTTTTCATTTTTTACAAACAGGGGCTGTTCCTCTCCTCTTGCAAAAATCTGGAAAGAGCGTGGGTCAAAACTTCCCACAGGTACTCCTGCATTGATGAGGGCATTGTATTCGATGCGAAAAACTCCCTGCTGGTGTATGGGTATGGCAAAATACTGCTGCTCATAGTTGATCCACTCATTGCCATAATTCTGAGACTTACCTGTCATTGAGGCAGAAAGCAACAGGGTGAAAAGGAGGAAAAGTTTTGCTTTTTTCATAAGTCTTATTCCCCGGGGGATATATGAGTTTTTAAAAGTTTTCGCCAATTGCATTTGCGTGTTCATTTAATATCCTGTTCGTACTTGTTGGCTCAGGCAATGATTTCAGGGGCTTTACTCTCTTCTGTTGATATTGAATCTCAAAGAAAAAATATTGGAATACAGAGCAATAGAGTTATCTCCCACGTCGGTGAGAGCGTAGTCCAGGGCCAGAACATTTCTGATTACGACTCCTACGCCCATGTTAACCTGCATTGATTGGGTTGTTTTTTCCGAAGGGGTTGAGTATTCCTGATAGTTTCCAATTCCTGCCCTTAGGTATATGATTTCATTATAATTTAATTCCAGCCCTACTGAAGGGTCGATGCTAAATGGGTCTCCCCTGAACATAACATTTCTTTTTCCGTCGGTGGTAATATTGAGGTCAGCAGAAGCCAGCAGTCCCAGCCGGTCGGCAAAGATGAAGCTTCTGGAAGCACCCAGTATGACTCTTGGCAGCGTAATTTCCAGGCTGTTTTCGGGTATTTCGTTCCCTGTAATGGTAAAGACTTCTCTCATTCTGTCGTCAAGCTGGTAACTCCATGCGTTGAATGTTGAAGTGATGTCGCGTCCCATCAGGGCAAAGTTCCACTCCTGCCAGGAATATTGCACTCCTGCGTCGAGACCGAAACCCCAGGCACCGGCAAAACTGCCTGCGGTGCGGCGGATTATTTTGGTGTTTACTCCCAGGCTGAGGTTATCATTCAGCATACGGGCATATGAGATCATGAAAGCGTTATCGGAGGCAGAAAATGAACGGATAAGGTCATACCTGAAATTTCCTTGTGCATCAATGAGTTCTGATGTATCGGGTATGTCGTCAATACCAAAACGTAAAAATGTAAATCCAAGGGCACTTTTTTCATCCAGGTTGAATGCTATGGCACCGTAATCGTATTGGGCAAGTCCTGCAAAATATTCGGTATGCATCAGTGCGATCTGAATATTGGCATCCACGCGGGTCAATCCTGCCGGGTTCCAGTATCCTG
>SLPR01000201.1 GCA_007131895.1 Bacteroidales bacterium
AACAATTTACACTTATCAAGCATATTAGATGCCGAAACAGAATATATTCCCCTGCTGTCGCCAGAGGAAGAAGAACAAATGACAGCTGAAGAGCTGCCTAAAATTCTTCCCATCCTCCCCCTTAAAAACACAGTGCTTTTTCCCGGTGTTGTAATTCCCATTACCATCAGCAGGGACAAGTCCATCAAACTCATCAGGGAGGTTTACAAAAAGGATAAAATTGTGGGGGTAATATCCCAGATAGACGACAGTATAGAAGACCCTGAATATTCCGATCTGAATGCAATCGGAACAGTGGCTTATATACTTAAAACATTGTCAATGCCCGATGGAAGCACTACTGCCATCATTCAGGGTAAAAAAAGGTTTAAAATTGAGTCCGTAGTAGAGCAGGAACCCTATTTGAAAGCGCGGGTGTCCTCCTTTGACAAGGCTGCGACAGGTAAATCTGACAAGAATTTCAAAGCACTCATCGCCACCATCAAAGATTTGGCTACTCAGATAGTGCATAAATCGCCCCAGATACCCAGTGAGGCAGCTTTTGCTATAAAAAACATCGAGAGTCCGGTTTTCCTGGTTAATTTCATTTCTTCCAACCTAAACATTGATGTTGCAGAAAAACAAAAACTGCTGGAAATCCTTGATATCAACACCCGGGCAAAAACCGTTTTAGGCCTCCTGACCAAAGAGCTACAGGTAGTTGAGCTCAAAAACCAGATTCAATCCAAAGTAAAGGTGGACATTGATAAGCAGCAAAGAGATTATATTCTCAATCAACAGCTTAAAACCATTCAGGACGAGCTGGGAGGAAACCCCCATGAGCAGCAGATACAGGGACTGAAAGAAAAAGCTCAGAAGAAAAAATGGACTGAACAAGTTAAAACAGTATTTGAAAAGGAAATCAACAAACTGCAGCGGATGAATCCTGCTGCCATGGAATATTCACTGCAACTCAATTACCTTGAAACACTCACTGAACTGCCATGGGGTGAGTTTACTCCTGACAATTTCGATCTCAATAAGGCACAAAAGGTGCTGGACAGAGATCATTACGGGCTTGAAAAAATCAAGGAGCGCATACTCGAATACCTTGCAGTACTCAAGCTGAAAGGAAACATGAAATCACCCATTTTGTGTTTTGTAGGCCCTCCCGGTGTAGGTAAAACATCGCTCGGAAAGAGTATTGCGGACGCTGTGGGACGAAATTACATCAGAATGTCTCTGGGAGGAATCAGAGATGAAGCAGAAATTCGTGGGCACAGGAAAACTTATGTGGGCGCCATGCCGGGAAGAATCGTTCAAAACCTTAGAAAAGCCAAAAGCTCCAACCCTGTTTTTGTGCTCGATGAAATCGATAAGGTAGGACATCAGAGCATAAGTGGCGATCCTTCATCGGCATTGCTGGAAGTCCTCGACCCGGAACAAAACAATACATTCTACGACAATTTTCTGGAAGTAGATTACGACTTGTCCAATATCATGTTCATCGCTACTGCCAACACCCTTTCCACCATTCACCCTGCACTGCGCGATCGCATGGAGGTAATAGATCTTAGCGGCTATATAGTGGAGGAAAAAATAGAAATTGCCAAACGGCATCTTATCCCACGACAACTTGAAGGTCATGGAATGAAATCTTCTCAGCTCTCTTTTAACAAGGCAGTACTGGAAAGAATTATCGAGGATTATACCAGGGAGTCAGGGGTGCGTCTGTTGGAAAAGAAAATTGCAAAAGTCATTCGTTTTAAGGCCAAAAAATTTGTAATGGGTCATGAATTCTCCAAGACCCTCAAGACAGGAGAACTTTTTGACATACTTGGTTCGCCCGTTTACTCCAAAGAATCTTCAATCATCAAAGATAAAGCAGGAGTAGTTACCGGTTTGGCCTGGACCTATGCCGGAGGTGAAGTTTTATTTGTGGAGGTTTCTGTAAGCAAGGGCAAGGGAAACCTAACCCTGACAGGCAACCTTGGCGATGTAATGAAAGAATCTGCTACACTTGCCTATGAATATCTTAAAGCCCATGCTACTGAACTGGGAATCAATCCGTCCATTTTTGAGAAATACAATGTACATATACATGTGCCGGAAGGAGCAACTCCAAAAGACGGCCCTTCTGCCGGCATTACTATGTTTGTTTCATTGGTATCTGCATTTACCCGGCGCAAAGTTAAACCAGCGGTAGCTATGACCGGTGAAATAACCCTCAGGGGAATGGTAACACCCATTGGTGGAATAAAGGAGAAAATTCTTGCAGCTAAAAGGGCCAACATTACAGATGTCATTTTATCGCATGAGAACAAGAAGGATGTGGCCGAAATCAAACCTCTTTATATCGAGGGTCTGCGCTTTCACTATATAAAGGAAATGATTGAGGCCGTTGACCTTGCCCTGGAAAAGGAAAAAGTGTCAGACCCCCTTGCTTTGGTTGATTAACCTTTTCCGGTAATTAGCAGACAGAATTATTTCTTTTTGGACTTTCTGAACCCTTTTCCTTTTTGGGAAATGTGTTGCGACCATGCTTTCTGATTGTCAGTAGCACCTCCTTTGAAAATATCCTCATCACCTTCTTTGGGTTCTGCTTCATCCATTGGTGAATCAGTGGGAGCAGAAGAGTTGTCTGCTTTGCCGGAATCAGACCCTGCGTTTTCATCCTGCGGATCGGTTGTAACAGGAGATTCCGTGCCTGGGTCTGCAGATTCAAATCCTGACAAATCGGAAAAGAAGCCTGTAAAGAAAATGTCCTCATCAATACGGGTTTCCACGATGGTAAGAGAAACGGGATGAAGGTCGCCTGATTTGCGAAGCAATTCAAATTTCCGACCCATTCCTATAATCTGTTTTTGACCTGTACTAAGGTAGCTGTAAATAAAGCCGTCGTGATGTTGTGCATAGGTGTCGGGCAACAGTACTTTTATATTTTTGCCCAATACTTCACCCCTGGAATACCCCCAAATATTCT
The DNA here is from genome assembly GCA_007131895.1 of Bacteroidales bacterium. Classification (GTDB taxonomy): domain Bacteria; phylum Bacteroidota; class Bacteroidia; order Bacteroidales; family UBA7960; genus SKVR01. Next base: position 2,963 of record SLPR01000201.1, read on the forward strand.
CTGATTCCTTATTGAAAAGCAAAATGGTTCCCGATTTATTATATTTCACAACCCCTTGGGGGCAATTTTCGAGGGTGTCTAGAATTTCTTTTTCTTTGGCTTTCACCCGGTCAAATGCATCCTGGTTCTCTCGGGTAAGCTGATCAATGGAATGCAAGTTTTCCTGCTCTTTTTCTGCCATAGCCTCCTGGGTGGAAGTTAGTTCTTCCATGTTCTGTCTCATCTCCTCTTCCTGCGCGCGCATTTCCTCGGCCTGCTGTTGCGATTTCTCAAGCAACAGGGCTGTCTGCGTATTGATCCTTACACTGGAAATAGT
>SLPR01000285.1 GCA_007131895.1 Bacteroidales bacterium
CAGGATTAAACAGCAATAAACCTAAACCTATCTCCTCCCCTTTTTTTGAATGATTTTCAAATTAAAAAATCTTTTCCATGGGCTGGAAGGACTATTTTTATTTTTCAAAAACGGAAAGAAACGGCATTACTGTTTTGATTGTGTTAATAGTGGCGATTATAATATTCCCTATCATCAATCAAAAAGTATCCCGCGAAAAAGTTTATGATTTCAGTGAGTTTGAGCATAAGCTCAACCGATACGAGGAGATGCTGGCCGAGTACCGGATGGCAAAAGAACATATTGAGTCTGCCAGAGTTCTTCAAAGACCCACTTTCAGCGAAACCCGTGTACAACTCTCTCCTTTTGCTTTCAATCCCAACGAGTTAAGCAAAGAGGAGTTTATGGAGCTGGGGCTTTCAGAGAGAATTGCATCCAATATTATCAATTACAGAAATGCAGGCGGACAATTCCGCTACAAAGAAGATTTTCAAAGAATATACAGCATCAATGAAACGCTATATGCGCAACTTGAAAACTATATCGAGCTTCCCTCCCGGGAAAGAGTTCAGACAAAAACAGCAGAACAAGCAGAACAGCAAGAAAAAAGTGACAAACAACCAAAACCTCCACGCCTGGCAGATATTCTTATCGATATCAACAGGGCCGATACAACCGAATGGCAAAAGATACGGGGTATTGGTCCGGTTTTCAGCAGAAGGATTACCTCCTACAGGGAGCTGCTGGGTGGGTTCTATTCGCTGGAACAGTTGCTGGAGGTATACGGTATGGACTCTACCAGGTATCAACAGATAGCAGACCATATTTTCCTGGATTCAATAAGGTTGAATACCATCAATATTAACACAGCCGACTTTGTTACTTTAATAAGGCATCCTTATCTTGAACGCAACCAGGTAAACTCGATTTTGCAAATGCGCAACCGTCATGGCCCCTACACTTCAGTTGAAGATATTAAAAGATCGGAACTCATTGATGAAGAACTATTTGAAAAAATTGGACCTTACCTGAGCATTGCTGATTCCCTGCAAGTTATAGTCAATGTGGAATAATGGCATTAACCCATCTGTAATAAATCTCAAAAATCAGGAACGCGTTAAACAATATCACACAAGTCTTGTTATTTAGACAAAGACTAAATTAAAATAATCAGAAGACATCTTTTAACAATTTAATCTTAGGACCATGGAAATAGGAAAAAGCTTAATGAAATTCAGTTTAATGGTAGCAGCGGTGTTTTTTCTTGCATCCTGCCAGCAAACTGCAGACAGATCAGACAGAACCGAAGAAAGAAGCGAAACAAATGAATCGCAAGTAATGAATGTTGAACAACAAATAAACTTAACTATGAAAGACGGAATGCACACATTAGATCCATTACCTTATGCATTTGATGCACTCGAACCTCACATTGACGCACGTACCATGGAAATTCATCATGGCAAGCATCATCAGGCTTATGTAAATAACCTCAACAATGCCATTAAAGACACAGATCTAGCAAACAAGAATCTGGAGGATATCTTCCAGAACATGAGCAAGCACCCTGTGGCAGTAAGAAACAACGGCGGTGGTCACTGGAACCATACCTTGTTCTGGCTTATTCTCTCTCCTGACGGAGGCGGCAAACCCGGCGGCAAATTGCTTGAAGAGATTGAAGCACAATTTGAATCATTTGACAAATTCAAGGAAAAATTCAACCAGGCAGCTGCTACACGTTTCGGAAGCGGATGGGCATGGTTGATAGTTGGTTCTGACGGAAAACTCCATGTGACAAGCACCCCTAACCAGGACAATCCCCTGATGGATGTAGCTGATGTTAAAGGAGTTCCGATTCTGGGCCTTGATGTATGGGAACATGCATACTACCTCAATTATCAGAACCGCAGACCCGACTACATCAACAGTTTCTGGAATGTGGTCAACTGGACTGAAGTAGAAAGACGCTATAGTGAATTGGTGAAATAGTTTTATTGAAAGGTGATTTTTTGGAAAGCCGGTACGTTTGTACCGGCTTTTTTTTGTGGTTTTATTAGCTTTGCCTTTTCTGATGCGTCAGTAAAAACAGAAGACAATAGATAGGAGCAAAATATAAGATCCGTTGCGTTGGGCGGTAAGGATAAAAAATACTGCTTTCAAAGTTGCTTATACTCACAAAACAATACAATCAAAATTAAATAATCCTCCTTGGACTGCCGGAAAATCATACATATCGACATGGATGCTTTCTACGCCTCAGTAGAGCAACGCGACAATCCGGCCTACCGCGGCAAGCCCATTGCAGTGGGAGGTGGTGGAGAACGCGGAGTGGTTGCCGCAGCAAGCTATGAAGCCCGCAAGTTTGGTGTGCGTTCTGCCATGTCGGGCAAACAGGCCAAAAAGCTTTGTCCCGACATTGTTTTTGTGAAAGCCCGCTTTGATGACTACAGGGCCATTTCACGGCAAATCAGAAACATTTTCCTGGAATATACCCCACTGGTAGAACCCCTTTCTCTTGATGAGGCTTACCTGGACGTTACCCATCCCCTGAAGGGAAAAAACTCAGCTACCCTCATCGCCAATGAAATCAGAGAAAGAATATACAGGGAAACAGGTCTGCGGGCCTCAGCCGGGATTTCATTCAATAAGTTCCTGGCCAAAATCGCCTCTGATGTCAACAAGCCCAACGGGTACTTTGTCATCCACCCCAAAGATGCGGCACAATTTATTGAGAAGCTGCCCATAGAACGCTTCCATGGAGTGGGCAAAGTTACAGCCCAAAAATTCAAAGGACTGGGTATTTACAATGGTGGCGATCTGAAAAATGCGGAAATAGCATTCATCATCAAGCACTTTGGAAAAAATGGCCTCTTCTTTTACGACATTGCCCATGGCAACGACAAAAGAAGTGTAGAAGCTGACCGTGAACGCAAATCGGTAGGTGCCGAAAACACCTATTCCACTGACCTGCTGGATCCTGAAGAACTGAATGAAGCCATCAGGGAGATTTGCGATACGTTGTATGAAAGGCTGCAAAGAGCCGGGGTGTGGGGATTAACCCTTACGGTGAAGATAAAATACCACGACTTTATCCAGGTTACCCGCAGCAGAACGTTTACAGAGGCCATCACCCAAAAGGATGAAATGGAACAAATCTCCTGTGAAATGCTTCACGAAAACAGGGAAAAAGACAAACCCATCAGGCTGCTCGGCGTTACCTTTTCGCAACTGGAATTCACGGGAAGCCGGGTGGGGAAACAATTGAAAATCCCCTTTAGAGATTATCCGGAAA
>SLPR01000554.1 GCA_007131895.1 Bacteroidales bacterium
GAGTCCGTTTGGGCCGTCGCAGGAGTGGGATGTTGAATATGGAGTGCAGGGATTTGAGCATGGACAGGGCACAATGGTTGAAGGAATTACCCAGACCTACGTTGACATAACAGACCTGGAAGAAAACACCTGGTACCAGTTTTACGTAAGATCCGTTTGTGACGATGAAACCGGCTCATGGTCGATGCCTTTTGCTTTTAAAACTTTTTCTGAAGGGGAGTGCTTTTACACATTTATCTTGCATGACACTTACGGAGATGGTTGGGACGAAACCCGTATGCATGTCATCCAGAATGGTGAAACAGTAGCCATACTGGGGCAGGGATTTCAAAGTGGTTACACCTTTGAGGTGGATGTCTTGCTGATGGAAGGTTTGGAATTTGAAGTATTCTGGGCTGTTTCGGGATGGTATCCGGATGAGGTTGGCCTTGAAATAATTGATCCCTTTAGCGAACAGCTATATTACCAGGTACCTGTTGGATGGAACATGGTGGGAAAGACAATTTTTACAGATATAGCAATTTGTACCACGCCCACCTGCCCAAGACCCAATAATCTTGCAGCATCAGAAATAACAACAGATTCTGCATTGCTAAACTGGACGGAAAACGGTGCAGCAACGCTATGGGATATAGAATACGGAGATGCTGGTTTTACTGAAGGACAGGGAACGATCATTACCGGGATAACCAATAAGCCCTATCAACTTACAGACCTGGAATCAGCAACATATTATGAGTTCAGGGTAAGGGCGGTATGCACCGAAGAAGATATCAGTTACTGGTCTACCCGTAAAAGCTTTGCAACATTGTGTGATGATTTCTCTTTGCCATTGATTGAAGGTTTTGACAATGCATTGCCACCTGATCTACCCATGTGCTGGACGGTGTTGGGTGCCGGGGAATACTATTTTGTAGAAACCAATGACTATTTTTCCTCATCTGCCCCCAACAGCGTTATTTTGGCACATGACTATTATAGTATTGCCATGCTTATTGTTCCTCAGTTAGAAGAGGTGGTAAACAATGTTCAATTAAAATTTAAGTCATTGCTTTACGAAGGAAATAATAAACTGAATGTGGGTGTCATTACTGACCCCACTGATGCGTCAACCTTTACCACGGTACAAACCATTACACATACCGGGTATGGAGTCTGGAATGAGCAATTGGTGTATTTTGTTGATTATACAGAAGGTGACGGCCAGATAGCTTTCATGGTAGGTAGTCTTAGTGGAGCGAACTATAGCCTTATTGTAATTGATGATGTTGAAATTGATTACCTGCCGTCCTGCCCGGCACCCTACGGTCTGAATGCTTCAGGTATAACGGCACATTCGGCTCAGTTAACCTGGAATGACATAGGAAACGGCACTGAATGGGAAATAGAATGGGGTGCAGCTCCATTTTCACCAGGCAATGGCACATTGGTGCAGGGCATTTCTCAAACTGCATACCAGCTAACCGAATTATCAGCATCAACTTCTTACCAATTCTTTGTAAGAGCAGTTTGTGCTGAAAATGAATCAAGTGACTGGTCGGGTCCCTATACATTTGCTACCGAATGCAGTGCTGTTAATCTCCCGCTTACGGAAAACTTTGATTTGCTATACGATGGTGAATTGCCATTGTGCTGGAGCATGCTCGGTATTGGAACATGGGGATGGGAGTATTATGTAGGGGCTACCTCATGGCAGTCTTACTCCTCTCCCATGAGTATGGCATTGTACCAGGATTTTACCCTTGCCATGTTAATTACACCTGAACTGGTTGCACCCGTTCAAAGTCTTGAAGTTAGTTTCTATGCCATGCATGCAGAGGGGGAAGATAACGCATTAAAATTAGGTGTTGTTACCCATCCTGGAAATGCTTCAGGATTTGAGCTAATTACAACGGTATCAACAACCTCACAATGGGTAAAATACACCATCTTGCTGGAAAATTACACCGGATCAGCCAAATACCTGGCGTTTGCATTGGGGCAGGCAGGAAGCCAAAAATGGGGTACCGTTCTGATCGATGATCTTCAGATAGTTTCTTCAGGTGAACCTCTTTACAATGTTACGTTTAAGGTACACAATGCAAATCTGGATCCTATAGCCGGTGCAAGCATAGAGATTGAAGGTGAAGGTACAATCATCACACAGTCTAATGGGGAGACAACCCATGGATTACACAACGGTCATTACCAGTTTACTGTCAACGCTGATAATTATGCGACTTATTCAGGTGTTTTCGATGTTATTAATGACCATTTAACCCTTGACATTACCTTGTTGTCAGTAAATGTTGAAGAAAGCTTTGCCGAGGGTATAATTCTTTACCCTAATCCTTTTGATGATCAATTCTACATTAGAAATGCTGAAAATCTCAGTAAAATAATCATTTCAAATGTTACGGGTCAAAAATTCATGGAAAAAAAGCTCACGGGTGATCAATCTGTAAGAATCAATACTTCTACATGGGCAAAGGGAGTATATTTTGTTCAACTTTATCATCATAATGGATTGAGTTCCGTTCGGATAGTTATTAAAAGATAGTACTCAGTTAAAGAATGCAGAGTCCGGGTGCGAATTTGATTCGTGCCCGGACTTCTTTTGGTATCCTTTTCAAATGGTATTCAGGCACATACAAATACGCTGAGCGGAGAGTAGCTTCGTTGAGGTCGCGTTAGTCGGTTGTATTGCCGTACACTGAGGATGGTGACGGGGTGACTCCAGCTCACCCCGCCACTACTCTAAGCACTGTGGTCTGACGACTTTTGGCTCGTCCGACCACTATCTTAAATTCATTGCTTCACTCAAACATATCAACGTTAAGCTGATAAATTTCAATACCAACCACCGAACGTATGGTCATAAATTCCCTAAACGTTTCAGGGCTGTTGTATCTAATCTTTTTCTTCGAATTATAATTGTCAATAACAGGATAAGGAGTCAAATGAGATGTAAAAGGATTCATCCCGTTTTTGGTCCAAGTTCTTCCATATAAATTGAAGCAGGCATGCATAGGTTCTCCCAGTGTATTTCTGAAAAGAATAAATACCTGATCTTCATGCAGATATTCCGAACGCCTCAAGGTTCTTTTTCTCACATTGCCCAGGGTCTCCACCTTAATAAACAGATTTTCCAGGATCAATTCAATATCATTTTCTCCGATATTAGAACGCCTGAAAAAGAAGGGTTCAGGGTCTATTCCATGAGAAAGGAAAATACCCTCCAATGCATAGGATATACATCTTTGAAATCCCTGGCGCAACACGAGCGTATC
>SLPR01000405.1 GCA_007131895.1 Bacteroidales bacterium
AGAAATTTTTATCAATGATCTTTTCTATTTCCCCTGCACAATTCCGAACATTCTCTTTATCTGAATCACTTATCTCAACATCAACCAATTTGTTTTTACTTCTCACATAAACAAGATAACCGCGGTTAACTTGTTTTCCAAAATTATGCTCAATCAGTAGGGCATAACATTGCAATTGGGTCTGATAGGTTGAGTAAATTTTTTCATCGTATACCGCAAACTTATAATCCAACGGTGCCATAGTTCCGTCATTAAGCAACAACACTTCATCCACCTGTCCGCGCATAAAGTCGTTTGTCAGATATTGTTCGGTATGTTTTTCAACTGCTCCAATCCTTTTTCTTAGGTAATCCTTGTTGCGTTCAAGCTTTTCATCGTGAATTTCACGGCCTTTCATGGCCAGGTAAAACTTTTCTTCAAATTGCGGAATACCCAGCACATACTCAAAGTAAGTAAACCTCGGGCAATACAAATACTGAATGATATGTGATGGTGTAAGACTGATCATAGTCAAAAAAACAGGGCTTTTACCTGGTCTGTTACCAGCTTTTTATCAAATGCCTGCCCCAACAGGCTGGTTTGTTGCAATTCGTTTTTGCTCATGGGGAAGATATAAACTGAATCGACATCTTCATTGATCAGCTCTTCGATCTGAAGCTCAAGGGCATCCTTTTCATTTTTCTCCAACGTGCCCAGGAAAACCGAGTATTGCACCCTGTAAAGCCCGGCCTGCTTGCAAAGTTTGGCAACCCGGGTACGGGATCTGTCCTTTTTAATATCATACATTACCCAAACGATCATAAACCCCATTTTAAGTTTTATTCCTTCAATTCCTTTTCGATTAAGGTATTGGCAAAAGTATGTGCGTCCATCTGGATGGCATTGGATCGGGTTTGATTGCGGCCCCGGTGCCTGATTGTATCTATATCCATAAACTGGTTGTAAGCATTTACCAGGAGTTCTTTCCCTTCCTTATTGAGGGTAAATCCGTTAGTGATGGGATCAGTGTGCGATTTGTTCACCTTTTTGCCGGTAAACAGCCTTAACACTACCCTGTCGGTATAAATGCGGTATGGCTCAATAAAATCGTACACCATGCTCAGTTGATTATAATCATCACGATGCAAAAAGCCCAGGTAAGGATCAACACCGGCAATGATCAAAGCTTTTTCAATTTTTCCGTAAAGCATGCCATAACCATAGTTGAGAAAAGCATTAAAAGGGTCTTTGGCAGGTCTGGAACTGCGTCCCTTAAACTGATGATCCTGTGGTAAAACAAAGCTAAGTGTTTCAAAATAGAGCCTTCCGGAAGTCCCCTCTAATCCTCTTATGGTTTCAGCAATTTCATGAACCTTTTCTGCTTCCAGAAGCGATAGGCTAATATGCAGGTTTTCTATTTTTTCGATTTTATCATCCATGTAATTGGATAATGATGAGCGGTGTTTTTTCAGGTCTTTGATAAATTCGATCTGATTTGTCATTTTCTCACCAATCCATTCTTTAATCCATTTCACTCCTTCAACGTTCATACTAGCTATCAATTGTGCTTTGCGAATACGTGTGGTGCTCCCCAGCTTGCTATGCCAGACGCGTCCAATAGGATGCCCGTCGAAATCCACAAATACAATATCCACATTGTATTTCAATGCCAGAATAATAGCATCGGTGCTTAATGCAGCCGATTTGGGCATGAGGATACTGGTTACTTTCTTAGCGGCAAAATGGTGTTTTCGGTATTCCTTTTTGTTTTCTTCTTCGGGAATACGGATCTCAAACATTTCGTCCTTAACATGCACATAGGTGCCGTAAGTATCGATAAATAGCTGCATTACACTCCAGATTAAAGATTGACAATAGTGCCAAAACCGCGCGAAACGGCTTTCCCAATTCCAATTCCATCAGGCAGATGGGCATTTATTACAAAGCTTCCTGTAAAAGCCACCATATCTTTGTCTTTGAATCGGGTACTTTTTTCAGTCAACCTGCTCTTTACCATAATTCGTTGATCTGATTCCAGTAAAATATCCAGACCCTTAAAAAATGACAAGACATTACCGGTTAGGATTTTGTCTAAAAGCTTATCTTTTTCTGATTGACTGCCAGTCTTAATGTACTTTAAATGGTTTTCCTGGTTCAACCCCATCCATAAGGTTTGAAACCGGTATTCCTTTAGTTCATTGCTAAAACCAATAGCTGCCAATTCACTTTTAATGTTTTTGCTTAAAATAGGGAAAACCTGTCCGTCAATTTTCAATTCCCTGATCTTTAAAAACAGTTGGGTGAGCAGTTGGGAGCCCTCATTCAATGCCACCAGTGTGGGTATTTCATTCAGTACCTTGTACTGCACAAGGGGGTATTTATAACGCAGTTCTCCTGTTTCATAATGGTTGTGCAACAAAGGGGAGTATTCCTTAAAAAGGTTTCCGAAATAACCCCGGAGCTTATGTGCATCGCGGGTTTTAAGTTTTATTTCTGGGAACTGGATAGTGACGGTTTGAATCATGGATGTAGTTATTGCTTTCGGTCAGGTTTATTCATTTTAACGGGGTTTTGTCGGGTGTCAAAAACATCAGTTACAAGAATATTTTCTTCAACAACGGTATAGATGATTTTATAATTCCCCGCAATGCAGTAGCGAAATTCCTGCTCTTGCCCCTGAAGCAGGCTTTCAACCTGTCCTGATTCAGGATGTTTGATCAGGTGACGGGTTGCATGAAAAATCTGTTTTCTTATTTTCCTTGATACACCTGGTCCTGCAACCTCTGTATAATATAAGCTGATATCTTTAAGGCATTCTCTTGCAAATCCGGTCCAGATGATCTTTTTTGGATTACCAGTTTTCGGATTCATCTTCTAAATCTTCCTGTGAAGAATAATTTCCCTTTTTATAATCTTCCATCGATTCTTTTACCCTTGCAAGTAATTCATCCTGGGTGAAGGGTTTATATTCCCTGGTTTCAATCTTCTTACTTTTTAAAATTTCTGCTTCAATCCGCCGTAATTCTATTTCATCTGCAAGATTTAGGATGTAATTGATTACGTTGAGTTTTCGGGTTTGAATATTCATGATTATTGAATTTTTGAACTGGAACTATGTCAAAGTTAATAAACTGGCTGTTTTTGAACCTACATTAGAGTTAAATATTGCAACACTACTGTCCACTTAAATTAACCTGAGGGACAGTTGGTTATAAAAAGGTTCTTTGACATCTTGGTAGTTCACGTTTTTAAATAGCTTATTTACAGGGGTTTTGTCTAGTAGAGATA
>SLPR01000511.1 GCA_007131895.1 Bacteroidales bacterium
ATTTCCCTGGTCATCTGGGCTTGTGCCAGTTCGTATAGGAATCCGTTTTCCATTTCAGGGTCCATCTCGAAGGCATGTCCCAGTCCCATTTGCTCTTCGGGCAATCCTGCCAGCAGCGCCAGTTGCTCGTTAATGAGGTCAGATGCCAGCACGGTATGGGCCTCTTCAAAGGCGTCAGCCGTGGTAAGATAATTGTCTTCGCCGGTATTGATGATAACCCCTGCAAAACCATTGATGATTCTTGAAAAATACTGGTCGACCATGGTACGCTGCATGTTGATATCCCTGAAAAGGATACCGTAGAGGGCATCGTTGAGCATCACGTCGAGTCCTTCGAAGGCTCCCATAATGGCAATTTCGGGCATGCAAAGTCCGGAGCAGTAGTTGCACAGGCGGATGTATTTGCCCACTTCTTCTCCTACTTTGTCCAGTGCGGTGCGCATGATGCGGAAATTTTCCTGGGTAGCGAATGTTCCTCCGAAACCTTCGGTGGTAGCGCCATAGGGCACATAGTCCAGCAAGGACTGGCCCGTGGTGCGGATTACCGCAATTACATCGGCCCCTTGCCGGGCAGCCGCTTCAGCCTGCACCACATCTTCATAGATATTTCCGGTGGCCACAATCACATAGAGATAGGGTTTGGGGCCTTCACCCAAGTTTTTCAGATAATCTTCCTTGCGGGCTCTTCTCTCTCTGATGCGATTCACACTGGCCTGAATCACAGGCTCAATAACAGCATCGCGCTGTTGTTTGCCGGCAACAGGTAAGCGGGTGATATCCAGTTTGCCCGCTGCCATCTCTTCGGCAATCTGCTGAGGTTGCATTCCTGTCTGCACCATGGCATTTGACATGAAAAACATAACCCCTTCGCCCAGCAAGCCGTTATCTTTAATGGAATCCACTACCACATTGGGCAGAGGCACTTCATTTTCATCAATGCCGTCCACTCCCAGCAAACGGGCAATGGTGCGCTCAACGGCCACAGTGGTGTAATCTTCCACAAAGTTTTGCACGTCGTGAGCAATACCGGAAGCCAGGCTCCTGGCATACGCTACGCGTTCAAAATCAAGACCTAATTTACTTTGGTTCATTTATCAAATTGTTTTGAATGTTAGTGTTTTCAAGTTCCCTGGCGGCCATCTCAATCCATTGAGGGTTGATTCCCAAAGATGTTGCGATGCGTAAAGCCTCCTTTGGGGTTTCCTCCTGATTATCGGCCATTAACTGATAGTGCATTTTTCCATCCTGAAACCCCTTTACCCGCATCCTTTGGCAGTTGACGTCCCTGAGGTTGTAGTGGGTAGTAATGACAGACTGCGAATTTTTGTGCAACAGCATTTGCAACAAGCCTTTCACCAGGGCCGCTCCTTCAGTGGGATTGGTGGTACTGGCAGGTTCATCTATCAAACACAGGATTTTCTTCCCCTCTTGCATATACGTTAAGGCCCTGTCAATATTTTTCATCTCAGCAGCAAAAGAGGAAACACCTTTTAGCATATCCTGGTGATCGCCTCCGGAATAGAATACTTTTTCTACCGGAACCAGGGATGCCCTTGTTGCGGGTATTCCGAAACCAAACTGAAAAAGCAGCTGCACCATGGCGATGGTTTTGAGGGTAAGGCTCTTGCCTCCCATATTGGCGCCGGTAATCAGCAAGGGTTGGTAGAGGGTAAAAGATACATCTATCGGCTCAAAGAGTTTTTCCTCTTTTTCCAGCACCTCCTTCACCTCAGGGTTGAAAAGCCCTTCCAGGGTTGTTGTATGCTCATCTGCAACAGGCAATATCAGGCTTAGTCTTTGCACCTGCAGGGCTTTGGCCAGCAAAATATCCACATGGGCCAGCATGAGCAGCGCTTCCTGAAGCTGGGTCTTATAAGGTAATAGTCGTTCGACCAATGTTTTGCGAACACTGTCTTCAATTACTGCGGTTTGGTATTGCAACTCTTCAGCATATTCACCAGCCGAACGTATGAGTTGCCTTAGCCGGGGCAAACGCTCGTCGTAGGCATCATACACATAAAAGGAGTTGATACCCGAATTTTCCGGATCCAGCAAATTATGCGCAGCAGACAGGTCGGGAAGCTGAAGATTTTCCAGTCTGAGATCATTTACCCATGGGCGCATTCCCTCATTGATAATGGCCAGGGATTTTATTTCAAAGAGTTCGATATCGTCAGGGGTATGAGACTGGCCCAGAGAGGACAATGATTGCCGAATATCGCGCAATTGCCCCAGATAAGATTGCAGTCGCGACACTTTACCCTGCCACGCTCCATCAGGAGCGGTAATCTGACAAAACACTTCCAGCCTTTGGTACTGCCCTTTTATCTCATGGGCATCCACAACCATAGTTTGTTCTCTCAGCACCTGGCCGGAGAAGGAAGAGGAGAGTTCCAGGTTTTCAAAAAACCACCTGACTCCCATACCCATTATGTTGCTGAAGCGGTTATCCATTTTTTACAATATCATAGACCGGGATTTGAATTTTTCCGGAAAGTTCGTCACAAAGTTTGTCAGAATCCAGTTTGTACCCACCGGGAGAAACCGGATTAACGCACAGGGCAATCAGTTTGCTTTTTTCCAGCACCTTTACGGTTCCTCCTTTTTTCAGAAACAAGCGGAAGGTCATGGGCGATGCAAAAATACAGGTAAAATCTCTCACTACAATCTGGGTTTTCATCAATTGCGCATCACAAGAGATGCTTTTGAGAAACCTGTCGGTGAGTGCTCCGGGAATAAAGACAGCTTTTGCCTGTTTCATGATGGGTTTTAAGCCCGTGTCCACCTGCATGGCAGAAGAAAAAGGAGTAGTCCTCAGTTGCAGTTCATTGTCAATGATTTGCACCTGGCTCTGGTTGTCTGCATGTATCAGCTGTTGTGCATATTCGCTTTTATCAAGATGTATCAACTCACAAACGAAAGCGGTTTTATTTACCAGTTCCTGCATATTGACAGATACCGCAGCTCCGGTAGTAAGCACCATAGAAGATGATACGGCAGGCGAGGCCATACTCAGGCGCGAGAGTGCGCCATCCACAATACACAAATCCACCTGATGGTGCTTATGGAGAAAGTCGATCCATCGTTTGAGTGAAGTTGTAGCAGGGGGTCCGGAGAGCAAAACTTTGCCACCTGACTGTACTTTTCCGGTAATGAGCCGTCCCAGCGAAGTCTGTTCGGTGCTGATGTGCAGCAGTTCGGAGGTGAGTCTTCTGTGTCGGTAATGCTTTTCGCTGGTGGTAAACAACACCCCTTCGCGCAGGAAAATCTCGGGTTTGGCCGTTTGGGTAACCTGATCCATCCTTTCGCCATCAATACCGGCAGAGCTCACCCCTACCCTGATGCGTTCCAGAGGAAGGCGCGAAAGGATGTAGTTGAGGCACTCTGTTTTGCCAGTATTTTTTTCCAGACCCACAATGGACAGACTGTCGTATTTTGTGAGCTCGTTGACAAAAGGCATAGCGAAGGGTTTATTTAACTGGTTACAAATTCGTAAGTTTTAGTTGAGCTGCAGCCCGTTACTGGAGGCTTTGCGGTTTTTGCGTTTCAAACGTACCGGCTCCAGGGTAAGATGCTGCCCCTGTAATAAGGAAGCAACTCCTTCCACCTCTTTCTTGTCAATACAATCCGGGCATTGACATTCATTGGTGTAATTGGTGGGCTCGGTGTAGGTAGTGATAACTCCTTCGAAATTGCGCAATACTACTTTTCCGGGGGCCTGTGAAATCATGTAGGTAGGCATTACAGGAATTTTTCCTCCCCCTCCGGGTGCATCCACAACGAAAGTAGGTACTGCATATCCGCTGGTATGGCCTCTGAGTCCTTCAATGATTTCAATCCCTTTGGAAACGGGTGTGCGGAAATGCTCCAGCCCCATGGCCAGATCGCACTGGTAAATATAATAGGGACGTACCCTGTTGTAGGTAAGTTTATGAACCAGTGTTTTCATAATGTTCACGCAGTCATTCACACCGCGCAACAAAACCGACTGGTTGCCCAGTGGCACGCCGGCATTGGCCATTTTTGCCAGTGATTCGCATGCTTCCGGAGTTATCTCGTTGGGGTGGTTGAAATGGGTGTTCAGCCAAACCGGATGGTATTTGCTGATGATTTTCACCAGATCGTCGGTAATTCTCTGTGGGCAAACCACGGGCACCCGCGAGCCGATGCGGATAATCTCCACATGGGGGATTGCCCTGAGTCTTTGCAGGATGGATTCGAGTTTTTTGTCAGAAACCATGAGTGCATCACCACCGGAGAGCACCACATCGCGAATCTGGGGATTGCGTGCAATATAATCGATGGCCTTCTGCAGGTAATCGCCGGGGGTTTCATCGTCCTTTTGTCCTGCAAATCTTCTGCGGGTGCAGTGGCGGCAATACATAGCGCACATATCTGTGATGAGCAACAGTACCCTGTCGGGATAACGATGAGTTAAACCGGGAACGGGAGCATCTTCGTCTTCATGCAGCGGATCGCGCAGATCTGAAGCCGTAAAGTGGGTTTCAGCAGCCGTTGGGATGGCTTGTTTGCGCACCGGGCAGTTGGGATCGTCGGGATTGATAAGGCTCAGATAGTAGGGTGTTATGGCCATTCTCAGTGTCTTGAGCGACTTGCGCACCCCTTCTTCCTCCTGTGGAGTAAGATGGATGTATTCCTTGAGCTGTTCCAGGGTTTCTACTCTGTTTTTCACCTGCCACTTCCAGTCATTCCACTGTGTGTCGGTTGATTCCGGGAATAATACTTTTCGTTGACTTGTTATCATATCTTTAGACATAAATTTTTTCAAACAATTCTCTGATTTCCCTGGACTCACGAATGATATTCAGGGTAAGATCGGCATGCCCTCTGGCAAAACCGTTACCTACAATTAGGTGGATATCTTTGCCTACCCCTTCGGCGCCTAAAGCGGCTTTGGTGAAGCTGGTAGCCATAGAGAAAAAGTATACATACCCCTGTCCTTTGGTAATGAGAATAGAGGTCATTTCAGTAGAAGGAACATTTACATTGTTGATGGTAACATCGCACCCTCTGCCTCCGGTGATGGCCATAACCTTGTTGTAGACATCCATTACCTGGGTTGCATCAGCCACGATGACATGGGTGGCAAGGCCTAATTCTTCAATGCGGCGTGCATTTTCTTCTGAGTATTCCACCACGATTACTTTGCCACTGGGCCCGGCATTCTGCATGGCCTGGTAGCAACAAAGGATTCCGGACTTTCCGCCGCCACCCAATACACAAACCATATCGCCTTCGGTAACCAACCGGTCTACCTGGGCAGGAGCACCGGCCACATCCAGGGCCGCCAGGGCCAGTTTCTCAGGAATATCGTCGGGCAAAACGGCAAAGATACCGCTTTCGAAAAGGATGGCTTCTGCTTCCACATCCACCTGATCCGAAGAGGGGTCGAGGTGAAGGATGGACTGGAGTTTCAGGGGAGTAAGAGACAATGACACCAGGGTGGCAATCTTATCGCCCACTTTCAGTTTGTTTTTAGGAAAGTTGGGTCCCACCTCTTTCACTGTACCAATGAGCATACCCCCGGATCCGGTTACCGGATTCTGCATCTTACCCCTCTGGGTAACGATGGCAGAGATCATATCTTTCATTTTGCCGGCATCGGCTTCGCATACTTGCTTGATCTGGGTATAGGAAGCTGAATCGATATTGAGTGTACTGACCTGAATAAGCACCTCATTATCGTAAATCTCCATGGTATTGTCCAGTTGTTCGGCGGGTTGGGGCAAGGTGCCGGGAGGATTGAGAACCCTGTGGGTTCCGTATCTGCAGCCTTTGTTCATAGAGTGGATTAATGGTTGTTTTGGGTGGATAAAATATTCCGGTGTCAGGAGTCATTTGCCTGACACCGGAGATTATTTACATTAAGCGTATAGTTCAGTGAAAACTTTTCTGAGTTTGTCGGATTCTCTGAGAATCTGCAGGGTAATTTCTGCATGGCCACGGGTATAACCGTTGCCCACGATCATATTCACATCCATCCCTACTCCTTCGGCACCCAATGCAGCTTTGGTAAAGCTGGTAGCCATGGAGAAGAAATACACGATACCACCGTCCTTACAGGTAAGGATGCTGGCCATTTCGGTGTCAGGAATATTCACGTTGTTGATGATAACATCGCACATTTGACCCCCTGTGAGTTCTTCAATTGTTTCGAGGATGGGAACAGGCTGGGTGGCATCGGCAGCAAAAACATGATCACACAGATCCAAATCCTGCAACCTTTTGGTGCTTCTTTCGCTGTGGCACAGTCCAATTACTTTTCCGGTAACACCCGCACGTTTTTTGGCTTCGTAGCAGCACAACATACCCGATTTTCCACCTGCACCAATTATCAACACGGTATCACCAGGCTTAACCAGCTTGGCGGTTTGGGCAGGAGCACCGGCAACATCCAAAGCAGACAAAGCCAGAGTTTCGGGCATATCCTCAGGAATTTTGGCGTAGATACCACTTTCAAACAAGATGGCTTTACCGTCAATATCTATCTAGTCAATGTCAGGGCGGATATCCTTGATTTTATCAATGCGCAGCGGTGTGAGCGACAATGAAACCAGTGTGGCAATTTTATCTCCCACTTTGAGATCAATTTTATCTTTGATGGCATCTCCGATTTTCTCTACAGTACCGAGCAGCATTCCGCCTGATCCGGTAACGGGGTTGCGGTGCTTGCCTTGCGTGGCAACGATATCCAGCATGATGCGTGCAATCTCGGCCTTGTCGCCTTTGGCCTGCTCTTCAATCTGGGTAAAGCTGGCAGAGTCGATGTTGAGGGTTTGCACATCGATAAGGATTTCATTGTCCCAAATCTCATCCATGTTGTTGTCAATCTTGTTGGCGGGTTGGGGCAAAACGCCCTTGGGCTCGATAACCCTGTGAATTCCGTATTTGTTACCTTTCTTCATTGTTTTGAGTGATAAGAATTTAAGTTTTGATAAATTGAATTTACTTTCAAATGGTCTGTTACTATTAGTTGCGGGGTTTCAGACCCAGAATTTCACGTGCTTCCGTAGGATTGGCAATTTCACGTCCCATTTCACGGGCCATTCTTACCACTTTCTCTACCAGTTCGCCATTGGATTTTGCCAGTACCCCTTTGGAAAGGTACACATTGTCTTCAAATCCAACCCTTACATGCCCGCCATCGATAATGGCTGCCATGGCAAGGGGAAACTCGAAGCGTCCGATACCGGCAACGGTGTAAGTTGCATCGGCAGGAATGCTGTGGCGCAGGAATACAAAATCCCTCAAATCGCCGGAGATACCACCGTTGACTCCCATTACAAAGTCAAAGTGCATGGGCAACTCAATAAAGCCTTTCCTTTGCAGGCGCAGGGCCATGTCGATCATGCTCTTGTCGAATACTTCCAGTTCGGGCTTGATTCCTTTTTCAATCATCCTTTTGCCGAAATACTTGATGGTATTTTCGGTATTCATAAATACCTCATCTCCACCAAAGTTGAGCGTACCACAATCAAGGGTAGCCATTTCGGGGTTCAGTTCGGTGGGCTGGAGTCTTTCATCGTCAGTCATACCCACTGCACCACCCGTAGAGGGTTGGATAATTACATCAGGGCATAATTTATAAATGGCATCCATTACCTCTTTGAAACGATTTTTGTCCTGGGTAGGGGTACCATCGTCACGACGCACGTGCAGGTGAATGATGCTTGCACCGGCGTCATAGGCGAGTTTGGCTTCCCTGGCGCACTCTTCCACGGTATAGGGAACGGCAGGGTTGTGTTCTTTCAGTACTTCTGCACCGCTGATAGCAGCTGTTATAATGAGTTTTTCCATGGGGGTTGTTATTTTTTGCGTTGACAATCTTTGGGTGTAATGCAGGTTCCGCTTGCAGTGCAAACTACGATGGGTTCTTCCAGCACGTCGGCAGCAGATGGCGAAATATCGGCACGGGGGGCAATTACCTTGGTAGCGGCAAAGACCATTTTGCGGGAGGAGTTGCCCTGCGATACGATTTCACCGGTAGCTTCAATGTAATCGCCGGCATACACGGGAGCCAGAAATTCAACACTATCATAAGCCCGGAACAAACCTTCATCGCCATCCAGGCGAATCAACAGCTCAGTGGCTACATCACCAAACAGTTGTAACATTTTGGCACCATCCACCAGGTTGCCACCATAATGAGCATCATGGGAGCTCATGCGAACACGAATCATTACTTTTTCAGACATATTATTGCTTTTTATAAATGAAGTCGACAAGAATTGCAGGTGTGTGAACGTTTTCGGGAAGAATTTCACCGTTTTTTACTACCTCTGCTGTTTCGGCCATCACCATATCGGCAGCCATGGCCATGATGGGGTTGAAATTGCGGGTTGTTCCCTTGAAAAAAAGATTTCCGCTTTCATCAGCCACGGAAGCACCCAGCAGCGCCACATCGGCTCGGAGGGGTTTTTCCAGCAGGAAGGGTTTACCATCTATCTCAATTACCTGTTTGCCTTCTTCCACTTTGGTACCAATGCCTGTGGGAGTTAACACACCCCCCAGGCCGGAGCCACCGGCCCTAACACGTTCTGCGAGGGTTCCCTGGGGAGCAAATTCTACTTCCAGTGTACCCCCGTTCATCTGTTCCACGGCTGATTTGTTGGCGCCAATGTAAGAGGTAATGATCTTTTTCACCTGCCCGTTGGCGATGAGTTTTCCCATCCCTTTTTCGTCAAAGGCAGCGTCGTTGCAAATGATGGTTAAATCCTTTACGTCAGATTCTGCAAGTTTGTCCATCAGGGAGTTAGGACCACCGGTGGTAAGAAAACCTCCCACCATTAAAACCATTCCGTCTTTGATTTTATCTACTGCTTCGGTCAGTGCAATCAATTTGTTCATATTCTTAACAGATAAAAGGTTAGCTGTGAAATTTTTAACAAAAGTACTGCTTTAAGTGAAATAAAAAACTTTTCTGCAAGAAATTTCGCAAAATCTTTGGTTACTGAAAAGCAGATTTAACGGTCTATACAAGCGTTTTAATACAGCAAAGCAAGCCTTGCATCTCCAAACACGACATAGTTTCTGACGAGCAACATTTTTCTCCATACGAATTATTTGTCACAAAATAAAAAAGAGGGGGAAAAGAAATTGTGAAGTTATTAACAGGGGGTGTCTTTAGCATCTATTTTGAGCTCTTTTGGAGATTTAGCTTCGCTGCTACTTCGTGGTCTCATGCTGCGCATTCGAAATGACAGCCTCATGCTATTTGGGAGAGTAGAAGAAACCTCTCAAGGTCTCTGTTGAGTAAATTATTGAAAAAGCTGTATTTGACCAGATTAAAGCACTATAAGGCACCCGATTGCACCGGCATCAGGTTTGCGGGAGTGGAGGCAATGGCAGTGTCAATTTGCTGAAGCAAATCTTCTTTATCGCGCGACAATGTACCGGAAAGAATAAGATTGTTGGAAACGTGGTTGCTGCGGTAAATCACATTCTCCACTTCCAGGTGCTCAATAAACAAGCGCAACTCCTGCATGATCTCCACCACCGTTTGTTGCTGGTATTCCCCTTTGAACTTCCCGCGAAAATGGTCTTCCCCATAAGGCATGCTCAGGGTGAGGGTGGAAAGAAACTTTGGATTGAGTTGGTTAATGATGCGTGCCGAATTGATGGCATGCTGCCTTGCATACAGCTTCCCTCCCAACCCGTTGAGGATCATAATGGAAGTATCGATTCCGGCATTATGGGCCCTGGAAATACCATCGAGCGTAGTCTGGTAAGTCTCCCCTTTATTGATGCGTTGCAGCAACTCATCATCACCGGTTTCTATACCTACGTAGAGTAACTTCAGTCCCCGCTCTCTCAGCTGCAACAACTCCTGATCAGATTTGGCCAGGATATCGCGGGAGGATGCATAACATGCCACCCGCTGGATGCGCCCAAACTCCTTTTGCACGTGCTCAAGAATCTGGGTCAGTTTGGGAGCCGACAATACAAAAGCATTGCCATCGGCCAAAAATACCTTTTTTGCGGTTCCCCTATAGTGGAGTGCCAGTTTGGAAATATCCGCCAGCACCTCATCCATGGGCCGTGCCCTGAATTTTTTGGAAGTATACATCTCACAAAAAGCACACTGGTTCCACGAACAGCCAATGGTTGCCTGCACAATAGCCGAATAGGCCTCGGCAGGTGGCCGAAAAAGAGGTTCTTCGTAATGAACGGGGGAAAAGTACATGGTATTTTTTGGGGCAAAGATAGCAAGGTTTGATGAATGGTGAACAGAGAACAAGCTGCACTGATATGTGACAAAAATTATTTGTGTAATTTCAGTGATATACGCAGAATACTTCCCACTAATCCCTGTATTTTTGTAGATGAACAAACAGGAAAAGGGGAGATTGGCATAAAGACAAAACAGAATTGAGAAATTCTCTTTGCCTTTCAGGCCATATTCCGGGAAAACACAGTCAGCACTTATTTTTTGTAGGGAGGCATTTTTTATGCAATCATGAATCTTCAGCGCAATTTCAGTAAAGCAGCACTTCTAAGCTTTATCCTTTCATTACTCATTGTGTTCCTGCTTTACTCATTCACCGTAAACAGAACCATTGAAAGAGAATATAAGGCACAGCTTAGCAATGCAATGAACCTGCATGCACTATCAGTAGATTTTACCATACAGTCTTTTGTCACTGATATACAATCACTGGGAAGCCGGACAATTATCCGCAAGGCATTGCATGAATATAGCCGGGGGAATCTCAGCCTGGAGGAACTCATTGAGTTCACTCAGCCCAAATATGCTGATGGTGCTGCTGTTATCAGGAATATCCAATGTGTAAGAAGGTATTTAATCCAGGGTGCTGTTATCAGCCAATACGGCAACCAAAGGACTCTGAGAATCTCAGACCTGAGCACACCCGGAGTTTTCCTCACTGAAAATGGACAGAACACGCTACTCGTAATAGAACCAATTGTATTGGCAAACGACACCATTGGCTTTGATGCAGGAGTTTTTAACATTGATTTCATATTCCGGGAAATTCATGAAGGGATAACCAGTTTTAGGCTGGTTTCGGCAAATAAACTCCGTGGGGAAGACGAGGAGGAATATTTAACGGTATTCCTTCCCACACAACCTTTTGTGCTGCAGGCAACCCTTGACAAAGATTTGCTCAAAAAAAGAAAAACCCGTTCTTTATTAACCGTATTGGGGTATTCGCTGGTTATTCTTTTTGTGATTGCGTTAATATTTTACTTTACCCAATTCCGTTTGGTTAAAAAAATCATTGCCCAACTCACAAGCAGTGAATTCCTGTTAAATATAACCCAAAAAATTGCCAAAGCAGGTGGCTGGCAATACAATTCACAAACCAGAGAAACCCGCTGGACCCTTGAAACCTATTTAATTTTCGATTTGGAACCACAGGATACCCCGTCACCTGCTCCGGAAAAGATTATGAAAGCCCTGAATTGCTTTACAAAAAAAGACCGTCTTCAACTGGTGCAATCCATCCGTAAATGCACAAGAGAAGAGAAGATATTTGACCTTGAGTTCTCTATTTCCACCTATACAGGAACCCCAAAATGGGTAAGAATTGTTCTGCACCCATTAAAAACAGATAAGAAAACTACTAGTTTGGCAGGAACCATAATGGATATCAGCAAGCAGAAACATGCAGCAATAGAGCACATAGAAAAACAGGATCTGGAAAAGAAAATGGCCCTTACCGAAGACTCATTGCGTTTTAAGCAAAACTTTCTTGCCAATATGAGTCATGAATTGCGGACTCCACTTAACGGAATCGTCGGGATGAGTGAAGTGCTCAAAATGACAAGTCTTTCAGGAGATCAACAGGAATACTTAAGCATTATGGGAGAGTCTGCACAACAACTGGAAGAAATGGTTGACAGAATTTTAAACTTTTCGCGCATTGAAGCCGGCAACATAGAGCTCAACAAAGAAAAGTTCTCTCTGGGCGGATTTACCAGTAAACTCAAAAGGTATTTTTTCGGGATATGCCAGAAGGCAATTCAGCTTAAGGTAGCCATAAAGCCAGGCACTCCGGAAAATATTGTTGCAGATGAAACCCGAATGTTTGAAGTAGCAGCCAACCTGGTTTCCAACGCAGTGAAATTTACGCATGAAGGAAAAATTATCATTACAATTGAGGCCACAGAATTCATTCCCGCATCTCGCGGGGTAATCATTAAAATTGTAGTGTCTGATACGGGCATCGGCATAAAGGAGAACATCAGAGAAGGGCTTTTTGAACCTTTTTACAAGTTGGAAGAGTCAGACACAAGAGACTTTGAAGGCTCTGGCCTAGGTCTTGCCATGAGCCAGCGACTGGTAAGAATGCACGGGGGTAAGATGGACTTTCTTGGGCTACCAGGCAGAGGCAGCTCTGTGTGGTTTACTTTCCTGGCCCAAATGGCGGATTAGTATTAATCCATAACCCGGAATTTGCAGGGTAAGACCTTCAACAAAAGAAATACCGTCACAAGATCGGAAG
>SLPR01000457.1 GCA_007131895.1 Bacteroidales bacterium
CCAAAGTTCCTTGTAGTCGATTTCGGATTTTTCGTATTTAACAATCCTGGGGTTTTGGCCTATAACTTCCTCATGGGTGAATCCCGTTGTTTCAAAATAACGGGGATTGGCGTATTCAATATTGCCACCGATGTCGGTAATTACGATTGAGTTGGCGCTTTGGTCAAATGCTGCCGATAAACGCAGTAAATGCTCTTCGTTTTTTTTGGTTGCTGTAATGTCGCTTACAGAAGATTGAATGATTTGCTCATTTATTTCTTTAAAATCAAACAGTTTGCTTTCCATTTTTACCCAAATCGATGTTTCAGAATGACTCAGGTGCAAAATACAGCTTACCGTGCTTTTATCTTCATTCAAATCCATTAAATGAAAATAAAAACCATCCTGTGACTCACTGTTTAAAAGGCTTTGAAGTTGTTTATTTACTACTTTCGATTTTGGCAAACCCATCATTTTACAAAATGTTTGATTCACCTCATGGATAAATCCATTTTTGTCCATTAGCAGATAACCTACGGGAGAGTAGTCGAATAAGTCAGCATACCTGTTTTTTTCCAACTCCAGCAAATTCTGAACCCTTGTCAGTTCTTCATTTTGCATCTCCAGCTCCAGATGATGCACCTGTAGTTCGTGCAGCAGCTTCTGAAGGTTTACGCCAATTTGCTCAGGCAAATAATTCCCTGTACCAATCTCATGAATGGTCTTCTCTGTTTCTTCCCTAAGCTTTCTTAATCTATCTCCTGAGGACATGTATTGGCAGTTGGTAAATGTTTGTGTTTTGTAATATGCAATAAGCCATGAAAAAAATTATCCCACCGCGAAAGCAATAAGCATTGTTTTTTACTTCGATTACCTTGATTCCACGCTTTATTTAAGATCAACCCTAAAAAACAAGTATTACGTAGGTAAAATTCTATTTTTTAAAATTAGGCATTTTTAGACAAACACCAGGAATAATTATACATCTTGAAGCAGAACTTTCTCAAAATTTAAAAAAAAAACGAGGAAAGACTACCATTTAGTTAATTTTTTTTGGCAGGCCAGATTCCTTTTCTAAAGGACGGTTAATCAACTTTAAGGGATTTTCTGAAAATAAACCACTAACTTTGTACCTGTCATAATGTCATTAGGAAAAGACTTGTAAGAAAAAGCAAAGAAGGATGGACATTCAAACGATTAAGCAACGATTTGGCATCATAGGTCATTCTCCGGCTCTTGACAGAGCTATAGATGTGGCCGTTCAGGTGGCGCCAACCGACATTAGTGTGCTTATAACAGGAGAAAGCGGCGTAGGGAAAGAGGCTTTTCCTAAAATAATACATCAATTGAGCGCTCGCAAGCATGGCCCCTTTATTGCAGTGAATTGTGGTGCTATTCCTGAAGGTACGATAGATTCAGAGCTGTTTGGCCATGAAAAAGGGTCATTCACAGGTGCGCATGAAGCACGCAGGGGGTATTTCGAAGTAGTCAACAACGGTACGATTTTTCTTGATGAGGTTGCCGAACTGCCATTGCTTACCCAGGTGCGCCTGTTAAGAGTTCTGGAGAGTGGCGAGTTTATTAAAGTGGGATCCTCCAAGGTATTAAAAACCAACGTGCGCATAGTTGCTGCTACCAATGTAAACCTTCAGACGGCAATTACAAGCGGAAAGTTCAGAGAAGACCTCTATTACAGGCTAAACACTGTGCCTATATTTGTTCCACCCCTCAGAGACAGGCATCAGGACATTGTCATGCTCTTTAAAAGGTTTTCTGCCGATTTTGCAGAAAAGTACCGCATGCCTCCTTTGCAACTTGCCCCTGAAGCTGAAGAAATTCTGATGAGTTATCGTTGGCCCGGAAATATCAGGCAATTGAAAAATATTGCAGAACAAATATCCGTTATAGAGAGTAGCAGGATTATTACAAGGGAGGTGGTGCATAAATATCTGCCGCAAAGCCAGACTTCCAATCTGCCTGTGCTGGTAAATGATCTGAAAAAAGCAGAAGGTGGGCTCAGTGAAAGGGATATCCTTTACAGACTCCTTTTTGATATGAGGAAGGACATTACAGATTTGAAAAAAATCGTAGTTGAGATTCTTCAAAACGGTCAGGTAAGCGGAAACTTTCACGAAGAAAACCCTCAGCTTATTAAAAACCTTTATGAGGATTTAGATGCGCCTCCGCGGATCAAAGAAAAAGAAAATCCGGTTCATCACAATGATGCGGATGATCATCATCAGATTATTGACAGCTACGAAGAAGATACAACAGACTATATTGAAGAAAGTCTCAGTATTCAGAAAAAAGAGCGTGAAATGATTATCAAAGCGCTTCAAAAACATGAGGGAAGAAGGAAAAAGGCAGCTGCAGAACTTGGCATAAGCGAAAGAACTCTTTACAGGAAGATTAAGGAATACGATATCATTTCCTAAAGGTTTTTTGCTTCATAATTTAGCAGGGTTATTGTCCGGGCACCATCCAAAAGTATTTTATTGGTGGGTTAAGCCATTATCCTTGATACTCAATAGCCTAAAAAGAAGTAATTTTGCATTGTTAATCATTTATGACTGTGCTTTTATTCACACACATTAGAATTATTATGTTCAATGGGTTCTCCGGCCATATTCGACAGCGGCATGAGACCTGATAAAAAAAAAGTAATAACACATGATAAGAACACGAAAGCCGGAAAAGATGGCGTTGCGAAGAGTATTCACTGCTATGGTGGTAATTGCATTCATTGTAGTTATGCATGCCTGCGGGGTTTATTCTTTTACGGGGGCATCCATCCCTCCCGGAGCCAATACCTTTTCTGTGGATTTTTTTCCCAATCATGCGCCCATGGTGCAACCCACCCTTAGCCAGGTATTTACCGACGCCCTGAAAGACAAGTTTTCGCGTCAGACAAATCTCAAGCTTGAAAATGGTCTCGGTGATCTGCATTTTGAAGGAAGCATTACAGGATACAGTGTTCAGCCCCAGGCCATTGGTGCAGATGACAGGGCTGCACAAAACAGGCTTACCATTACGGTAAGGGTAAAGTTTGTCAATGAATTTGAACCAGAAAATGATTTCGAACAAAACTTCTCAAGATATTACGACTACCCCAGTAACCGAAGCCTGGCAGAAGTTGAAAATGAAGCCATTGATATCATCACTGAGGCTTTGGTAGAAGATATCTTTAACAGGGCAGTTGTAAACTGGTAAACCTTTATCTATTATGCAGTATCAACAAAAGTTTCTGGAAATTATCAAGAATCCCTATAGCCTGAACGATCAGACCTTGTCTGTACTTCGCAAGCTTGAAAAGGATTATCCTTATTGCCAGAGTTTGCAGATACTTTTGGCCAAGAATCTTCAGGAAATTGACAAACTAGCTTTTGAGAAACAGGTCAACAAAGCATCTGCCTACGCTGTAGACAGAAGAAAATTTCAGCGATATATCTCAGATCGCGATAAACCCGTGGCAGAAGAAAGCAGGGCAGAAGATTCTGCAACAGAGCAGTATGTTGCTTCTGAACAGCAGGCTGAGGATGCTGAAATTGCAAAAGATACAACCGAAGAGTTGCCCGTGGCCGAAGAGTTGAAAAAGGAGGAGGAAATTAAGGAGGTGTTGACAGATCAACCCATAGAACAGAACCTGCCAGAGTCGGTTGATGAAAAGACTCCTTATCCTGAGCCCGAAACAACTGCTGTTGAGGGTAAAGATGACAATAGTGACATTGCAGTTGAGGAAGCAGAGGAGATTAAAGATCAGGGCAATCAACACCTGACACCTTTGCAGGAAGATACAACAGAATTAAAGCCTGCAAAAACAGAAAAACCCTCACCGGCAAGCCTGATTGAACTTGTCAGAAGAAGATTGAGAGAAATTCGCGAACGCAATAATAAAAAGGAAGAAAGCGTTAAAGATGCAAAGGAAGCTTCCCGAAATTTTTCAGAGGAGACAAAAAAGCCACCAGCAGAGGATAAAGAACCGGATGATATTGCTTCAGAGCCCATAAAAGTTTCAGCGGAGAAAGTTTCTCAGGATAAGCCGTTTCCTCAAACTGAAGAAAAGAAAGCTGACACGGAAAATACTCATCCCGCAGCAGGGTTTACCCACTATGAAAAACAGGCCCAGAAACCCGATATTAACTTTCTGATTGATAAGTTTCTGAAGGAAGAACCCAGAATACAGGTTAGCAAGAATCTTCCCGATAAGCAGGAGGATTTATCAGCCTCGAGTACCAACGAAGACCCGCAATTGGTAACTGAAACATTGGCAAAGATTTACCTTGGTCAGGGAAAAAAGGAAAAGGCTTTAGACATCTACGAAAAATTATGTTTGAAATTTCCGGAAAAAAGCAGTTACTTTGCAAAAAAAATATTAGATATTAAAAACGAAATCAACAATTAAAAAGAAAAAATAATGGGCGCATATGTTTTAATTTCAGTTTTGGTTCTTATCACTTGTATTTTATTGATCCTGATTGTTCTGGTGCAAAACTCCAAAGGAGGCGGTTTGGCTTCCAACTTTGCTTCTAACAACCAGATTATGGGTGTAAGAAAAACTACTGACTTTCTTGAAAAATCTACTTGGACACTGGCCATTGTATTACTGGCCTTAACACTTACCTCTACTTTTGTTATTCCCCGCGGACAGGTGATTGAAGCCCGTCAGAGTGAGATTATTGACAGAGTTCCAATGACCACTCCCGACTTCAGCACTCCCCCCATTGAACAACAACCTCAGGAAGAAATTACAGACTAAACTGTTAATGTCATACTTCTCAAAAAAAGTGTCAGATTGTCATAACATCTGACACTTTTTTTTTGTGGCAGTTCTCAAAAGCGCAAAATTGTCTTCAAATCAGGCTTAGTATGGCTTTGGCATAGAAAATGACTAAGGCTGATGTGCAACTGAAAATTGCAAAAATATTCATAGAAATTAATTATTGTTTAACAATCTAAAATTGAAAACATGGCAAATATAAACATCAAGCCTTTAGCAGACCGTGTATTGGTAGAGCCAGCAGCGGCTGAAGAGAAAACAACCGGAGGTATTATTATTCCGGATACAGCAAAAGAGAAACCGATGAAAGGTACAGTTATGGCAGCAGGTAATGGCACCAAAGATGAACCTATCACTGTTAAAGTAGGTGACGTGGTATTGTACGGGAAGTATGCCGGTACAGAAATCGTAGTTGATGGAAAAGATTACCTTATCATGCGTGAGTCTGATATTTATGCTATTGTAGGCTAACAACAGATGTTTTTTTTCATTATTAATCAGAGTAAATTATTTACCGATGGAACGTGGCATTTAAAAATGATGACTTCAATATGAGAATCATTCTTCATGTTTGTTTCATTTACACAAAACCCCAAAAAAAATTGAATTATGGCAAAAGATATAGTTTTTAACCTTGAAGCAAGAAACGCATTGAAAGCGGGTGTTGACAAACTTGCCAATGCAGTAAAAGTGACCCTGGGACCCAAAGGTCGCAACGTTATTATTGACAAAAAATTTGGCGCACCTATTATTACCAAAGATGGTGTAACTGTTGCCAAAGAAATTGAACTGGAAGACGCAATTGAAAACATGGGTGCCCAGATGCTGAAAGAAGTAGCAAGCAAAACAGCAGATGTGGCCGGTGACGGTACCACTACTGCAACTGTTCTTGCCCAGGCCATCGTTACCAGTGGTTTGAAAAACGTTACTGCAGGTGCCAATCCCATGGATCTTAAGCGTGGTATTGATAAGGCAGTAGAAAAAGTTATTGAAAACCTCAAGGCCCAGTCAAAAGAAGTTGGAGACAGCTATGACAAAATTGAACAGGTAGCTACCATTTCTGCCAATAATGACAGCAGCATTGGTAAACTGATTGCAGAAGCAATGAGTAAGGTGAAAAAAGAAGGCGTCATCACCATTGAGGAAGCTAAAGGTACCGAAACAGAAGTAAAAGTGGTTGAAGGTATGCAGTTCGATCGTGGCTACATCTCTCCTTACTTTGTAACCGATACCGAAAAAATGGAAACGGTATTTGAAGATCCTTACATTCTGATCCACGATAAGAAGATCAGCACCATGAAGGATTTTCTCCCTATCCTGGAGAAGGTAGTGCAAACTGGCAAGCCGCTTTTGATTATTTCTGAAGATGTAGATGGTGAAGCTCTTGCTACTTTGGTAGTTAACAAACTGCGTGGCTCATTGAAAATCGCTGCTGTTAAGGCTCCCGGATTTGGAGATCGCAGAAAAGCGATGCTGGAAGACATTGCCATTCTTACTGGTGGTACTGTAATCAGTGAGGAGCAAGGATATAAACTTGAGCAGACTGATTTATCGCAACTGGGACGTGCCGAAAAAATTACCATTGATAAGGACAACACTACCATTGTTAGTGGTAAAGGTGAACCAGACATGATCAAGTCGCGTGTTAATCAGATTAAATCTCAGATTGAAAACACAACCAGCGATTATGATAAAGAAAAACTTCAGGAGCGTCTTGCCAAACTGGCCGGTGGAGTAGCTGTATTGTACGTAGGTGCAGCCAGTGAAATGGAGATGAAAGAGAAGAAAGACCGTTTCGATGATGCACTGCATGCAACCCGTGCTGCTGTTGAGGAAGGTATTGTTCCCGGTGGTGGTATTGCTTACATCAGAGCCCTTGAAGCTATCCTTGATTTTGAAGGTGAAAATGCTGATGAAACAACCGGTATTGCCATTGTAAGAAGAGCACTCGAAGAACCACTGCGCATGATTGTAGAAAACGCAGGTATTGAGGGTTCTATCGTTGTTCAGAAAGTAAAGGAAGGCAAAGATGACTTTGGTTTCAATGCACGTACTGAAGTTTACGAAAACCTTTACCAAAGTGGTGTTATTGACCCCACCAAGGTTACACGTATTGCGCTCGAAAATGCTGCTTCTGTTGCAGGCATGTTGCTCACCACTGAGTGTGTACTTGCTGATATCAAGGAAGACAAATCTGACATGCCCTCAATGAACCCAGGAATGGGTGGTATGGGTGGTATGATGTAAGAATCACACAGCATTCCTTAAATAGAAAAAGAGGCCGTCTCAATATATGGGACGGCCTCTTTCTTTTTCAGGTTGACAGCAACATTCAAAGGTTATTGCTTTTGCAATTCTGCCAGTTTTTCCTGTGCGTGCCTTAACGCTTCTTTAAGATTTTCATTTTCACTGCTCAGTGTATTGATTTTCTTTATGTTTTCCTGCTCCTTTTCTGCCATAGCTTCCTGGGTTGCATTGAGCTCCTCCATGTTCTGGCGCATTTCCTCTTCCTGTGTGCGCATTTCTTCAGCCTGCTGCTGCGATTTCTCCAGAAGCATAGCCGTGCGGTTATTGATACGGAGTCCTGAAATGGAAGACGCAATGATTTCCCCAATCTTTTCAGCAAACTCAATATGATGTTTTTCAAAGGGATGGAAAGAGGCCAGCTCCATCACACCAAATATTTCATCATTAAGCTTCAGTGGAACAATTAACAAGTCTGTGGGGTTTTCATCTCCCAGCCCGGAAGTAATTCTTATGTAATCCTGGGGGATTTGCTTGATGTAAATTGTTTCTCCTTCCAGGTAACAGGTGCCCACAAGCCCTTCGCCAATGTCAATGCGCTTTTCAAGAAACTTCCTCCTGTCAAAAGCATAACAGGCCGTCATTTCCAAAAACTTGTCATTGGCATCGTCGTCATTGAGGATGAAAATTCCGCCCTGGTTGATCTTCATATAATCAACCATATTGCTGATGATTTTGTGCGACAATTCATTTACATCGGAAGCGTTTTGCCTCAGTATCCCTGCAAACATAGCCTGACCTTCTGTAATCCAATTGTGTCGTGCATCTTCCTGTTTGCGCAAGGCATCCTGTTCTTTGGCAACTATAAGGCTTTTTTGCATGTTCAGAAGAGCATCTCCCAGCTCATCTTCCTCACTGAGCTTTTCAAAAGAATCATCAAAATCTCCATCTCCGATTCTGCTGGCAAATTTTGCTTTGTCTTGCAACCCTTGCTGGAGCTGTTTCATGGACCTGGCAATTTCACCAATTTCATCATTCAAACTGCTTACGCTGGAGTCAATCTGGCTATGAAGGTTACCGGAGCTCACTCTTTTTATGAGGTCAATAATGGTGACCAGAGGCTTTTTAATGGCAACGCTAATGTAGAAGTAGGCTGAAACAGCTATTGCTATCTGCAGGGGAAACACCCATGCATTGTTAACCGGATTTAATTTTGATACCATACCCGATAAAAATGAAACAAGGATAATGGCCGATGCCGTTGAAATCCCTATTTTAAACAATACCGATTTGTTAAACAGCCATCGCATCAAAAAAAACATCAGAACCAATGAAACGAGAACAAGGGTAATCGACAAGGGGGTTACAGCACTTTCCTGCATGGTATAAAAGTTTAAATGGGTTTAGGGTGACCTCCAATATCCTGTTTGGATTATAAGAATAAAAAAAGAGATAATTTTCAAAGTATCAGTAAATTCCGAAGAACAGAACTCATACAAAGATAAAATTATCTCTTCCAATTGTTTTCAGTGAAAATACGTACTTTTAGCAGGGTAAAATAAAAAAAATCATTTGTGGGAAAAAGATTTTGTTTTTGGATCCTGGCAGCATATTAAAGTCTGTCTGATCATGGTTCAACCATTATCTGATAATTTTGAGCTTCAACCACATCGCCTGGTTTTACCTTGGCCCTTTTGCGGCTTTCGGGCGCGCCATTCAGTTTCACCATTCCTTCCTCTACCATAAGCTTTGCCACTCCGCCACTTTCAGCAATCTGAGTAATTTTCAGCAACTTGTAGAGTTCTATAAAATCTCCGTTTAAGGGGAATCGAATTTGTTGCATGTCGACTATGCTTTTTCTTCTTCAACAACAATTTTTTCAATCTTGTCGCCCATTCTGATGGCATCAATTACCTCAAGACCGTCATAAACCTTTCCAAAGCAAGTATGTTTGCGATCTAAATGCTGAGTGTTCTGACGGCTATGACAGATAAAAAACTGAGATCCTCCGGTGTCTCTGCCTGCGTGTGCCATAGAAAGAACGCCACGGTCATGGTATTGATTGTCGCCGTCCAGCTCACAGGGGATGGTGTAGCCGGGGCCTCCTGATCCGGTTCCGTGGGGACATCCCCCCTGAATTACAAACTCAGGAATGACCCGGTGGAAAGTAAGTCCGTCGTAAAAGCCCTTTTTGGCAAGGTCAATAAAATTCTGAACGGTTTTCGGGGCATCTTTTTCGTAAAATTGAACCTTCATGACCCCTTTTTCTGTATGGATAGAAGCTTTTGACATATTAAGTTGTATTAAGATAATTAATGAATGAATTTCTTTAAAATTAAACGGCAAACCTAATGATTTTAATTGAAATCACCATGGTTTTTATACGTTATGCCTGCATGGATAAACATTTCAGTGAAATTTGCCAATGAATGTATACTGCGGTATGCAAGGATAACAAAAGATTGACCGAGGTAATCCTTTAATTTCACGATTGGGAGTTTCAGTCTGTAAATACAGCTTTAACTGCTTTTTTGCTTATTTTATTTTTGAAGTGAGCGGGTTTCTCAATCCCTTGTAACTTGTAAGTTCCATCTTTACACTGCCTACAATAATGCCTGATTGAGCAAGAATGGGAATCTTGTTTTTGTCATCAGAGATCCAGAGAGTCATAGGGTAGGGCTGGCTGAATACGTCTCCGGTAAGTACCTGGGGTTTAAAGCGCAGTGTTTTAAAAGTTCCCACACGGGTGGTGACTTCCTCACGACCATCAAACATTACCCTTGAAACATATACTGTATCGTCGAGGAAAAAGCTGACATCATACACATCACCGACTTTGGCATGGGTATAATCATAGGTTCTCAGATAGTAAAACGAAGAAATCAGATCCTGAACGTTTTCAGCTACAGGTACAGTTGCGGTATTACTGATGGCTAAGTTTTCAAAATGGTTAAACATAACATCCTGACTTTTGCGATACCCTCCCTCATTGATGCGCCTGATAAACAACAAAGGGAGAATTGCTTCTTCATCAATGTAGGTTTCGTACCTGTTCACAACCCTGAAAAAGAAATTAAACGCCCCTTTTGTCCGGCCCAAACCCACTATATTCATGGTGCTTCGGCCACCAATCAATTCATTGTCTTCACTGATTTCAAGAGAGGCTTCACCGGCATGTACATTTCCTGTGAGGTAGCTGTCATAAAAAACCCGGTATGTAATTTTTTCTCCTCTCTGGAAGGCTGTATTTTCAAGCTCCCTCAGGCTTTGTCCTGAGGCGGATGCTGCAAACAGAAAAAGCGGAATGCTAAACAGAATGGTCTTCAGAGTTATATTTTTGAGTGATAGGTTCATGGTCATACAGTTTTGGGTTTGAGAAAGACATTAAATATGTAAAATCAATTGCAATCATTCTAGCTGAAAAGAAAACTTTACAATTTGTTTTTTATTTCATAACCAAACCAAAAAGCATTCCAAACCTACATTTTATGCAGAAGTATCAGAATGGCATGATGGTAATCGGTTGGTATTATCGGATTTCCTCAAGGCGAGTTTTAAAAATTATTTCATTTGGGTTGAAATCAAGGCTCAGAAGTCTGATGCGGGCATCCAGGGCAGCTACTTCACGAATCATACTCTGAATTTGAGGCTTAGATTGTTCTTCCAGTGTCCGGATTTGCAAACGGGCTTGTTCGGTAGTAAGGGTAATGTGCTCCAGAAGTTGAGGCATATATATTCCCCAAAGTCC
Source organism: Bacteroidales bacterium (assembly GCA_007131895.1). Lineage (GTDB taxonomy): Bacteria > Bacteroidota > Bacteroidia > Bacteroidales > UBA7960 > SKVR01. The sequence continues at coordinate 10,749 of SLPR01000457.1, forward strand.
GTGGTAGCTGACAAGAGGCCGGGTAAATGGCTCCCGGGAGGGATTTGAATATCGGTAAACAAACATAGGGAAGGTTTTACGCAATCCGTTATGAATCGAACTTGTGTTTTTCCTGATCCCTTTTCGGGTAGCATTGAATTCTGATTTCCCGGGAATTTTTCCGTAAGCATGTATTTCGGAAGCCAGGTCAAAAGATGCCTGGGGTTCATAAGTGTCTCCGATATGTGCTTCAATATAGAGTACAGATGCTGTTGCAGAAATCGTGGAAATATCTGTTTCTTCCCTTCTTTCTGTTTTGGGAGTATACCTGATAAGTACAATAGATTCGTTGTATCGGGTAAGGTGATTGTCAATAAGCCAGAACTGACTGCTGTCTGCCACCTCTGAGGCAGTAATTCTAAGGTAGGTGTCAAATCTTTGCCTGTAACCTCGTTGGGGTATTTCGTCCCGGGCAGAAGTGAAAATATCTCTGAAATACTCAATTCTGGGCGAGTTGAATAGCACTGCCAGCACCATGGCTCTGTAATAAGCCTGTTGGAATGCTTCTTCAGGGGACAGATCCGGGTCGGATATTCCCATGGCATAGACTTTTTCATGATCCGTGTGTGGTGGCTGGAAAAACCAAACAGGCAAGGTGTCAGGGAAAAAACTCAGTTGACTGACGTTGCGAAAGTTGCCGTACTGGCTTTCCTGCCTTTTCTGACTGGTTTCACGCTCAAAGATATCTCTGAAATGTTGCCCGGGATTTTGAGCCTCCAGTGAATAAGATAATCCCCACAGAAATATACCTGAGAAAAAAGAAACTGTAAGGAGTAGTGTCCTGTGTTTCATAAAGCACCCCGTTTTATTCTTTTATAATCCTGCTTTTATATAACCTGCCTTAAAAGACCTGCAGCGAGAGTGGTGTCACATTTTAATTCTGAATGGCAAAATGATTCCGGATCTGACCAAATACTTGAATCAATTTATCCAGATAAAAATATCAGAAGCAGAGTAATAACAGATCCTCCCTCAGTATTACATGCAGAATCTCAGGGCGTGAGGAGTTTCTTTCCGGGCTTTTTATTTCCCTGCTTATCTGTTTCATCACCAAAGCCGTAAGATTTGTTGGTGCGATCCCCGGCCAAGGTAAAAAAAAATAACCTGATTAATGAGTCCACTCCGAAAACCCGTTTTCGGCAATTGGCTTCGCCGAGCTCCGCTTCGCTCCGGTTAGTGGACAATAGTCTTATCAGAGTGGACTCATTTATGGGTTTACACTATTGTCTGTAAACAATAGCATTGATGTTCATACCTGCACCCACTGAGGCAAAAATGATTACATCACCTTCATGGATTTGGTGTTTTTCGAACTTTTCTTTCATAACCATATCATAAAGAGTCGGCACAGTGGCTACCGAACTGTTTCCAAGCTCATAAATGTTCATGGGCATCACGTCTGCAACCTCTTGTCTTTTTCCGTAAAGTTTGTAAAACCTTTTGATAATTGCCTCATCCATTTTTTCATTGGCCTGGTGAATGAGGATTTTTTTTACCTCATCAACAGGTATCCCTGTTTTGTCAAGGGCATCTTTGATAGCTTGAGGTACATGGCTGATGGAATACTCATAGATTTTGCGTCCATGCATTTTAATATACCTGATCGACGGGTCGCTTTCGGGAGCATTCGATTTTCCAAGGTAGAGATAATACGCTTCATCTTTTGCATGGGTGACTACTGAAGAGGAAAGAA
>SLPR01000080.1 GCA_007131895.1 Bacteroidales bacterium
ATACTGTTCCGGGATCAGTATCTGACCATGCGCTGACCAGCCATAATTGTTCGTCGCGTGTGGGCCTGAAGAATGAAACCTCCACGTCTCCCAACTCATTTTTCACAGACATGAAATGTTTTTCGAACGCTTCATCTTTGAAATACCTGCGGGTGCGTTCATCGGTATAGGATGTGAACAATACTTCCAGGGTTTTATCGGAAATGGTAAGTCCACCAAAGTCTGCTTTATTTTCCGGATCCTTTTCCACAAATTCCAATTCACCCGTTTCGATATTCATCAGGTAGAGCTGAGTAAAATTGGATCCTTCTTCTGCATTGGAAACCAGGTAGAAGTGCTGATTGTCTGCCTTGAAGGAAGAAGGATAGGCTGTTTCGAGCACACTCCAGGAATAGAGCAGCGTTTCTGCGTCGGGATCCATGCGCCATAACTCGCTGGTGCCATCCTGCCTTGAGCGGGTTGCCATACGCAGGTTATCTTCATGGTCGAAAATCCATGAGGTATAGCGGTTGGTGTTTTCGCGGATTTTATTCAACTCTCCGGTAGAAATCCTCAGGCTGTAAAGGTCGTGCCATGCACGGTCGCGATCGTTGAGTCCCACAAACAACAGATCATGATCCTCTCTTGAAACATGATAAACTTGTGCTCTCACCCCTTCCAGGTTGGTGATGTTTCTTGCTTCGGGAATAACTCCCTCTGCTGCTTCAGCCGGGTTTACTGCATAAATGTTGAAGTTTTCATCACCTCCTTTGTCCATTACGTAAAGCAGGAATTTGCCGTCGCGCGACCAGGAATAACCCATCACGGGTCTTTCGGTCTCGGCTGTAACTGGTAAAGCTTCATCAAAGTTCGCATCCAGAGTTTTTACCCAGATGTTGCGCGTGCCTTCCCAGGGGCTTAAAAAGGAAATATAAGCGCCGTCAGGTGATAGCTGTCCGCCGGCAATTTGCGGGTCATCAAAAAATATTTCCCTGTCAATCAACGGGGGGATCTGCTCTTTTTTTTCCATGTTGCACGATTGCATGAATACTGCAATCCCCAACAACAAGATTGTTACTTTTGTTTGCATAGCTTTTTTTCTTTATGGGTTTGAATTCCATAAAGGTAATGAAACATAGAAAACATATCGTTGTGTTTCAGTGAAAAAAATTATGATTTTTCACATTTTTTATAGCCATGTCAAATGCAATCTTCTCATATCACCACATTCACAATCTTTTTCGGCACAACAATTACTTTTTTGGGTGCTTTGCCTTCCAGCCATTTTTGTGCTTCATCGGCTTTCAATACGGCGGCTTCCACCTCCTCTTTGGTACTGCCGGCGGGCATTTCGATCTTGAAGCGGGTTTTCCCGTTGAATGAAACAGGGTACATATCCATGGCATCGGCAATGTATTCTTCCTTCCATTGGGGGAAGGGAGCCGAAACGATGCTTTCTTTATTGCCCAGCTGCTGCCAAAGTTCCTCGGCAATGTGGGGGGCAAAGGAAGAAACCACCGTGGCAAGGGGCGAAAGGATTTCCCGTTTGTTGCATTTGAGGTCTGTGAGTTCGTTTACACAAATCATAAACTGGCTTACTGCCGTATTGAAAGAGAATTTCTCAATGTCTTCACTGATTTTTTTGATGGTTTTGTGCAATGCTTTCAATTCGGCAGGCGAAGCTTTCTCCTCAGAAACTTCAAAAGCATTGTTGTTGGTATGGTAAAGCCTCCAGAGCTTCTTCATGAAGCGGAAAACACCTTCAATGCCGTTGGTATCCCAGGGCTTTGCGTATTCCAGTGGCCCGAGAAACATTTCGTACAACCTGAGTGTATCGGCTCCATAGCGTTGGATGAGGTCGTCGGGATTGACAACATTATGGAAAGACTTGGACATCTTTTCCACTTCCCAGCCGCAGATGTATTTGCCCTCTTCCAGCACAAATTCGGCATCTTTGTATTCGGGATTCCATTTTTTGAAGGCGTCGGTATCGAGGATGTCGTTGTGCACAATGTTTACATCCACATGGATAGGCATGGTTTCGTAATCTTTTCGGAGGTTGTACGATACGAATTTACTGGTGCCTTTCACGCGGTATACAAAACTTGATCGTCCCTGGATCATCCCCTGGTTGATGAGTTTTTTGAAGGGCTCTTCTTTCACGCTTACACCGATATCATAAAGAAACTTGTTCCAGAAGCGGGCGTAAATGAGATGACCGGTGGCATGCTCTGCGCCGCCGATGTACAGGTCCACATCCTGCCAGTACTCTATGGCTTCGCGAGAAACCAGCTCTTTGTCATTTTTGGGGTCCATATAACGCAGAAAGTAAGCACTGGATCCTGCAAAACCGGGCATGGTATTGGTTTCGATGGGATACCCTTCTTCCGTTTGCCAGTTGTTTGCTCTTGCCAGGGGTGGCTCACCACTTTCGGTGGGAAGGTATTTATCTACTTCAGGGAGTTCGAGTGGCAACTTGCTTTCGTCCATCATATAGGGCATGCCGTCTTTGTAATAAACAGGGAATGGTTCACCCCAGTAGCGCTGGCGGCTGAATATGGCATCGCGCAGACGGAAATTGATGCGTTTGCTGCCAATGCCTTTGTCTTCCAGTTGCTGAATAACTGTTGTAATGGCTGCATTCACCTGCATGTCGTTGATAAAATCACTGTTGATCAGGGTGCCGGTTTTGGCATCGTAGGATCCTTCTTCTATGTTTCCACCTGCAACGACTTCCACGATGGGCAACCCAAAATGTTTGGCAAAGGCATAATCGCGGCTGTCGTGCGCAGGTACGGCCATGATGGCTCCTGTGCCATAGCCAGCCAGCACATAATCGGCAACATAAACCGGAATGGGATTGCCTGTAAAAGGATGATCGCAATAAGCCCCTGTAAATTGCCCGCTTACGGTTTTTACTTCGGTCATGCGTTCTCTTTCGGTGCGGTTGCTGGCTGCGATGGTATAAGCTTTTACTTTTTCGCTGTATTCGGGGGTGGTGATCTTTTCGGTCCACTCGTGCTCAGGGGCTATGACCATAAAAGTAGAACCGAAGATTGTATCGGGGCGGGTGGTGAAAACTTCCAGGGCCAGATCATGATCTTTGATCTTGAAAAAGATGGTGGCACCTTCTGAACGACCGATCCAGTTTTTCTGAATTTCCTTCAGCGAATCGCTCCATTCTATGGTGTCGAGGCCCTGCAGCAGCCTGTCAGCATAAGCTGTAATGCGCAACGACCACTGCATCATTTTTTTCTTTTCAACCGGATGCCCGCCACG
>SLPR01000322.1 GCA_007131895.1 Bacteroidales bacterium
AAAAAAACCGGTTGGTAACCACACCAACCGGTTCAATCCACAATTAAATAACCACAAAAACTAATACACTGTAAAAACCAATAAGAATCATTGGTTAATTAATGATTGTTTGCCTTAACAACAAAAGTATTGGAAATTACTTATATGCACATCCAAAAAACGTTAATTGTAGTTAATTCAGTTTAACATGTTGTGACTATAAATATAAACACCCTTAAATCAATCAGTTGGCAGAGAAGCTGAAAATAAAGGCAAAATATCACATTAAACTATGTTAAAAACTGAACATAAGCCTTTTAGAGTTTGTAATTTTAGCAACTTCAACTAAATAAAACCTGACTTGTATAACACTGTTCATGAAGAAAAATGTCATCATATTCGTCATTGTAGTCATCACCATCTCTTTGGTTGGGCTTATCGGCATTCAGCTTTATTGGATCAGCAATGCACTGTCGGTAAAAGAGGCCAATTTCAACAGAGGAGTAAGTGAGGCTATTACCACAGCCGTCTACAAGTACAATAAACTTGAGATGGCCAAAGCCATTATAAGGAAACAAGAACAGGACCGGCAGGTCAACCGGTTTTTCAGTGCATTAGACTCTATAAACCGTGAATATTACAGAGATGTGCTCAAGGCTGTTAATTCGGAGAATCACGCTATAGATGATTTGCTTTCAGGCTGGCAGGGAGACCCGTTTAGTCATCATTCTGATATCTACGGGAGAGGCAACCATCAACATTACGATACCGTTTATAATAATCACGAACAAAAAAACTCCCGTCAGAAGGGTTATGCCACAAATCAGGGACTGGCAGGAAATTATGATCCTTTCCTGGAGTTTTTTCAAAGAACTCAGATCGTCAATGAGATTTTTGATGATTTGTTTTCCAACAATTTTCTTTTGAGCTCTTCTTCTGAGGCCAGCCGAATGACCCTGGATTCGCTTTTAAAAACAGAACTTGAAATGAAAGGGATTAAAATACCCTTTGAATTTGGCATATATGACTATAATAAAAATATTTTACTGGCAGAGAGAACCGGTGGATATACAAGAGAGCTGATGGAGTCAAACTACATTTATAGCCTTTATCCTAATGTGCTTTTTGCCAACCCGGAATTTTTGCTGCTGCATTTTCCCAATCAAAAAACCTATCTGCTGACCCAGATGAATATAATGTCGGCAATCTCTACCATCTTTATTCTGGTCATAATTAGTTCATTTACTTACACAATTATTACGATTTTTCGTCAAAAGAAATTATCTTTGATAAAAAATGACTTCATTAACAATATGACTCATGAGCTAAAAACGCCTATTTCCACCATATCGCTTGCTTGTCAGGCACTTAGAGACAAAGACGTTCAAAAGTCTGAAACATTGTATCAAAACTACATCAATGTTATAAATGAAGAAAACGAACGGTTGGGAATGATGGCAGAAAAAGTATTGCAAACAGCTCAATTAGAAAAGGGCAAGCTACGTTTAAACAAAATAGGTTTTAATTTACATGATGTTATTGAAGATGCCATAAAAAAAATAGATCTTCAGTTAAAGTCAAGACATGGAAAGATATCCACACAGCTGGCAGCCGAATTTAGCTTTGTGGAGGCCGACAAGGTACATTTGGTAAATGTTATTTTTAACCTGCTTGACAATGCCATAAAATACTCGCATGAAAGCCCGGAAATAAAAATCTCTACTGAGAATGTGAACAAGGGCATATTAATACACGTTAGTGATAAAGGAATGGGTATAAGCAAAGTAAATCAAAGTAAGGTTTTCGATACTTTATACCGTATTTCCACAGGAAATGTGCATAATGTGAAAGGTTTCGGGCTCGGCTTGAGCTACGTAAAAACAATAGTAGAACTGCACGGCGGACATATCAACCTGGAAAGTGAAATCAGGAAAGGATCAACTTTCAGTGTATTTATACCTTTCGGGTTTGAATAAGAGCATCTTAGAAAAATGAACAATAACTTTAGGAGGTTTTATAATGGAGAATAAAAAAATTAAAATTTTACTTGCAGAAGATGATCCCAACCTGGGAACCATTCTTAAAGCTTTTCTGGAAGCCAAAGGCTTTCCGGCAAAACTGGCAGTAAACGGAGTTGAAGCTCAAAATATGTTTTTGAAAGAATCTTTTGATTTCTGCATTTTTGATGTAATGATGCCCGAAAAAGACGGGTTTACACTGGCGAAAGACATACGCAAAATTGACAAGAAAGTCCCTATACTTTTCCTTACTGCTAAAACAATGCAGGAGGATATTATAGAAGGGCTGAAGATTGGTGCCGATGACTACCTCACCAAGCCATTCAGCATGGAGGAGCTCCTGCTGCGTATCAACGCCATTATAAGGCGTGCCAACCTTGACGACGCATCTAACTCGCAAAAAACATTCTTTCATATCGGAGATTACACTTTCGATTTTTCTCGTCAGATTCTGGCCTTCAAAGGAGAGGAGCAAAAGCTTACTTCCAAAGAAGCTCAGCTACTGAAAATGTTATGCGATTTTACCAATGAGGTGCTCGACAGATCGCTGGCACTGAAAAAGATTTGGCTCGACGACAACTATTTCAACGCGCGTAGTATGGACGTTTACATTGCAAAACTCAGAAAGTATCTCAAAAGAGACCCCAATGTGGAGCTTCTCAATGTGCATGGAAAAGGGTTTAAGCTCATTGTTAATGAAAACACCAATGTAGGTTAATCCAAAACTAAACCGGAAGGGTCTCGCCCTTTTGTTATCATATCAATGGGTTATAATGTGATGGACAATCATATTGTAACCCATTCTTAGTTCCAGATATCACTCTCAACTTCCAGTCTTGTGAGAATTGCTCCCTCGTGAATAACATTTTAAATGTTATTGTGGTAATAAATTCATCAGGGATGAATCATGGCAAATGTCTGTATTTGGTTTTGGACCGAAAACAGTTGCGTGTTTTCTTATGAAATGTACAAGGTCTTTAGTATATTTGCACTCCAATTTAAAATTAATCTAAATAAAAATAATGCTCCCAACATTATAAGTAGTTTGTTGTTGGTGCTTACACACATAAACATAAACCACAATTGCCCATGGCAGAAGATAAAAGCAATGACATACTGGACGAGGTAACCCAGAGTGAATACAAGTATGGGTTCTACACTGACATTGAAATGGATCAGGCACCCAAAGGCCTTACAGAAGAAACCATTCGATTTATATCCGCCAAAAAGAAGGAGCCAGAGTTTATGCTTGAATACA
>SLPR01000120.1 GCA_007131895.1 Bacteroidales bacterium
CGTCCCAAATCTGATGACAAATTCACCTCCAAATACCTGGATGTTTCCAACTCGCCGTTGTACCCCTTCGGATACGGTCTTTCCTATACCACATTTGACTATTCCGACATACGGCTAAATAACTTTGAAATGCCCATGAATGGCACACTGCAGGCTTCTATTACTATTACCAATACCGGAGACCGGTTTGGTGAGGAAGTAGTGCAACTCTATACGCGACAGCTGGTAGGTAGCATAACACGTCCGCTGAAAGAGCTGAAGGGCTTTGAAAAAATAGCACTTGAGCCGGGTGAATCAAAAGAGGTAACCTTTGAGCTTACCTGGAAAGACCTCGCTTTTTATAATGCAAAAAATTTGTTCAGAGCCGAACCAGGTAAATTTCGCCTCTTTATCGGCACCAGCTCGGAAGAGGTAAAGCAAACAACTTTTACGCTTTTGGAATAATTTGAATTCTAAAGTCCGTCAAAATGTTTTGCCGGGCTCATTTATAAACCCTCACTAATTATCAACAATTTTTACAAACTTAAAAAACTCAAATCATGAAAAAAATTACGATTATTTTAGCATTTATGCTGGCATTTGCGGGATACTCCCATAGCCAGATGATTGAAGATTTCGAACACATTCCGCTAAACCTGATGCTTGATGGAGAAGATGACAACAGCGCCATGACTCTTGTATTGAACCCTGATCAGGGTGAAGCCAATCCAGGTTACTATGTGATCAGATTTGACAGGAGCCAGCATGGTTTCTCATTTGGCGGTTTCTGGTCAGCACTTCCGGAACCGGTTGACATGACCGACATGAAGTATGTACATGTGCAGGTGTGGAAACCCCGCATCAGCCCTCTCAGGTTCAAGGTAGAAGGAGGCCCCGGCGGCACCTTTGAGTTTGAATCCATGGAACCCCAAACCCTCACCGAAGAATGGGAAACCATTACCTTCTATTTTCCGGATGCCGACGGATTGTATCCTGTGATATCCTTTATGCCTGATTTTGAAGATCCGCTGGATTTGGATGAGGATATTGTTATCTATTTTGATAATATCGTGCTTAGCGACAACGCAGTGCCTGGTGAAGGCGAAGAATTTGTGATTGAGAACTTTGAGTTCATCGGCCTGAATGTAATGACTGATGGTGAAGATGATAACAGCACCATGACCGTTATTGCCAATCCTGCCCCCGACGAGGTGAATGAAAGCAATCTGGTTGTAGAATATTTCCGCAGCCAGCATGGTTTCATATTTGGCGGTTTCTGGTCAGCTTTGCCTGAGCCCGTTGACATGAGCGAGAACAGGTATGTGTATGTTGATGTTTGGAAACCCCGCATCAGCCCGTTAAAATTCAAAATTGAAGGTGGCCCGGAAGGAACCTTTGAAGTGGAATCGATGGAGCCACAAACCAAGGTTAATGAATGGGAAACTATCGTATTCCATTTCCCCGATGCCGATGGCGAATATCCGGTAATTGTTTTTATGCCCGACTTTAATGATCCGCTGGATCTTGACGAAGACATATTCATTTACTTCGACAACATTAGATTGGGCGGAGCTCCAGATGATGACACAAGCATTAACGATCCAATAGTGCCCGTAGCAGGTATTAATTTAAAAGTTTTCCCCAACCCGGCCCGTGAGCAGGTAACTGTTGAAACATTACCCAACAGTTTGGTAACATTGATAGACATCACCGGAAATGTAATTCGTCAGCAGGTATCTTCCGGACCTTCCACCAGCATTACCCTTGACGGACTTTCCAAAGGCATCTACCTGATTAGGGTTGTCAATGGAGAGAATGCACGGACCACCAAACTGATGGTTCAATAAAACGAATTTAAAACTTCATTCAATAAAAAAACCCCGGCAGCTAAGCTCCCGGGGTTTTTTTATTAAAACAAGCTTGTAGATCAATCTACAATTCCTTTATCCTGATATTTCTGAACCAGACATCATCACCGTGGTCCTGGAGAGCGATGTATCCGGGCTCATATTTTCCAAACCATGGATATTCAGCGAATTTGCTCTCAGCCACTTTTCTTTCCCAGTCAGAGGTGCCCAGGTGGTATTCCAGCACTACTTCACCGTTCTGACGGTGAACCACCGTGCCACGATACACCATTACTTCTGCCTTGTTCCATTCGCCGGCAGGCCTGGCATTTTGGGGTTTGGCAGGAATCATGTCATATAAAGAACCGGCTTTTCTGTTACCATCCTCGCCGAGGTTGGCATCGATGTGTCTCTCATTGTCGAGGATTTGCATTTCGGGAGCAGACTTCCAGATGGGTTCACCTTCAATTTCCTGACCCAGGTAGAAAATTCCACTGTTGCCTCCGGGAGAAACTTTCCACTCCAGCTTGAGATGGAAATCCAGGAATTTCTGGTCGTAGATAATGTCTCCGCCTTGTCCGCCAGCTTCACCCGTTCCGGCACCCTGCACCTTCAATGCACCGTCTTCTATAATCCAGCCGGCAGCAGGGAAAGTTTCCTGGTTATAACCACGCCAGCCGTCAAAAGATTCTCCGTCAAAAAGCAGGACAAAGCCGTCCTCCTTTTCTTCCTGTGATAATGTATTCATAGTTACTTCTTCTGTTTCTTGCTGTTGAGGTGCTTGTCCGCAGGAAATAAACAAAGCTCCGCTTACAAAAAAGCTCAACATGATTGTTACTACTCTAAACTTCTTCATCTTTCTTTAATTTTTGAGTTTACAATATATACAATATAAAGGTAATATAAATTAAGGCATAGCCGGCAAATCCCAGCCTGCTCTGTAAGTATGCTTTATAAGTTCTTGCGCAAATGCTTTCGCATTGATAGGATCGGTCATGGTTTTATCAAATGTGGGGTGCCCATCGGTAATTTTAAATCCGTCTTCCACAACGATTCTGATGGTTTCGTTGTCACCGATATTGGTAAACCGCATATTCGCACCATCCCATTCCAGTTCTTTATGCAGTTCCTGCAGGCGAACGGCCAGCACACCCATTACAACCATTTCGTTGAAAGGACCTGCTTCTTTGAAAGCAGAAGTGGTTGGAGTTCTGGTAGCGGGATCTTCTTTGCATGCTCTTACCCAATCCATCAAATGGTCAGATTCAACTCTCCTGAGAGTTTTGGGTACACTGGGTGTTCTGCCCGAAAGCAACCATGGACGCAGACCATAGCAACCACAGATGAGGGTATCCTTGGTTCCGTGGAAGATAACCCCTCCCCCGGCATCATTCATATCACGGCCTTGAGGCCATCCTTTGGGCATATCTGGCCTGAGGCCACCATCGTACCAGGTCACTTCCACTTCAGGGAACGGTATTTTTACAGCTGAGTCAGCAGGTCTGGCAGGGAAAGTAAGTTTCACTTTCTGGGCCTGAGGTGCTGAGTCCTGCAGCAGCAAGGTTGAGCTTCCCTGTGCTTTGGTAGGATAACCCAGTTTGAGTCCTTTGAAAACCGGATGAAGGATATGGCAAGCCATATCACCCAGGGCGCCGGTACCGAAGTCCCACCAACCTCTGAAGTTCCAGGGAGTATAAATTTCATGATAAGGACGCATAGGAGCAGGCCCTACAAATAAATCCCAGTTCAGAGTATCAGGAACACTTTGCACTTCTGTTGGGCGTGCCAGGCCCTGGGGCCAGATCGGACGGTCAGTAAAAGCCTCCACCTTGGTTACCTCGCCGATTTCGCCATTCCAGAGCCATTCACAAATCTGATTCACCCCTTCTCCAGAAGCACCCTGGTTACCCATTTGGGTGGCGAGTTGGTGTTTTTCTGCAAGCTTGGTCAGCAATCGTGATTCATAAACAGTATGAGTAAGGGGTTTTTCTACAAAAACATGCTTTCCCATAGCCATTGCATGCGCTGCGATGGCGGCATGGGTGTGATCGGCGGTAGAAACCATTACGCCATCGATATTGTCAATCATTTCATCATACATTTTACGCCAGTCCCAGTATTTTTTTGCCTGAGGAAAATAGTCGAAACATCGCTGGCTGTAACGCCAGTCTACATCGCAAAGGGCTACAATATTTTCAGACTCCATTCCTCTGAGTACGGCGAATCCGCGGCCTCCAACACCCACACCTGCGATGTTGAGTTTATCGCTGGGAGCTTTATGCCCCAATCCACTAATGACAGTGCTGGGCAAAATAGTAAAACCAGCCGCAGCAAGGGCAGTGTTACCAATAAACTTTCGTCTTGAGATTTGATCTTTCATTGTTTATCTGTTTAAGTTAATACTAACCCGGAACATTGTGAACTTGCATTCTAAACACCTTTTTTTCAAACCATGTCTTAACCAAACACAATCTCTTTCTTGTCCCGATCCCAAAAAACTTTTTTCTGGTTACGATAGGAAACCGTACCCATATGTGCTGTAATAGCCTCTTCAACTGACTCTTTGATCCCGCAGCTTACGGGGCTTCCGTGCCTGATGGCATTGATCCACTCTTTTACATGAAGATGGGCTGTATCCACCTGTTGTCCTCCACGATAGGTGTACAGCAGCCCCCTTTGGGCAAAATACTGCTCAGTGGGAGAAGAAATGGCATCAATGCTTCCCCTGCCCGGCACATGGGTAATCATGGGCGAATGAGTGGGAATTACACCATCTTCAATGGCCGTTTTAAAGCGGGTAGAATCCCTGTCAGCATAAACCACCAGGTCATTATCCAGCTCCATATAGGCATCATGCCCAAAAAAAGTCTTTTTCCGGTGCTGGCTGTTGGCCAGAGTGGCACTGTAAAGCAGATTCATATCCAGCTTTTGAAATTCATAACTAACATGGAGTACATCGGGTACTTCCCGGCCATCTTTCCAGTAATAAATCCCTCCGGATGCCGATGCAGTATCGGGGATACCCACATCCAGCACCTGATTGATAACATCGTATTCATGGGTAAAGAGGTCGCCCGTGAGACCCGTGCTGTAATCCCACCAGCAACGCCAGCGGAAAAACCGTTCTGCACTGAAGGGATGATCCGGGGCACTGCCAAGAAATTGTTTCCAGTCTACATTCTGAGGAGTGGTTTCAGGATGTATGTCATATACCCACGCACCCCAGGGAGAGTTACGGTTGGTAAAGGTTTCTACCATGGTAATCTTACCCAGGATATTCTTTTTAACTACTTCTCTTGCTTTCAGGTGGCTCTCAATCTGTCTGTTTTGATGGCCCAGCTGAAAAACAACATTGTTTTCCTTTACTGCCCGTTCGATGGCATAGGTTTCTTCTACGGTAAGGCTGAGCGGCTTTTCGGCATAAATATGCTTGCCGGCTTTGGCAGCATCAATAATCATATCGGCATGCCAGTGATCGGGCGTGGCAATCACCACGGCATCAATATCGTCGGAAGCCAGTAAATCTTTATAATGCTTATATACTTTGGCAGGTTCACCTCTTTTTCCGTTGGTCCCGGCACGATAGAGGTTGGACGACGCTTCCAGGCCTGCGTCGCGATGTACGGTAAATACATCAGAGATTCCGGTAATGGCCACATTGAGGTCTTCCATCTGCCGATACATTTCAATGCGGGTATCCTGCTTATTGATTCTGGCCGATTCAGTCCATTCATCAATCCACAGGGGTTGAATAAACCCAAGGGAACGCATTAGATACAAACCACGCCCTCCGGTTCCAATAATGCCAACACGCAAAGTGGATGTATCGCCGTTACGTTTTTCAACGATTGAGGGGGCTTCCACCGGGCCGGTATCAAGGCTGAGAGTTTTTAGCAGTTCGCTGTGCTTGTAATGTTCCAGTTGTTTCTTTTTGAAGGCTCCGTAGAGCAAGGCTCCGGCAACGGGGAGTGTTGCCAGGCTTTTCAGAACGTCGCGCCTTCCTATACCTTTTTTGTTATCCTTATTTTCCTTGTTGAGATTATTATCTTCCATTATTTTTTCCTGTAGTTGTAGATTAGTCTGTCAATACCAATAATATGCCCGGTAGGGAACACGAACAGCACGGCCACAGCCAGCAATTCGATAAGATTTTTATTTACCCACAGATAGCTTCCCTCTCCGGGAAATATATAGTCTGCCATCATAAGTGGAGGATGGGCAACAAAATAAAACAGAAGCATGACCATTGCCCCGATTTTTGCCACACGACTGAACAGTCCGGTAATCATAGCGAACCCTATCAGTGTAAGCCCCCACACATTTAGAAAATCTACAACACTCAACAGGTCGGGGTTGGCTGCCATGTTTTGAAAAAGACCTGAAAACCAGCCTTTGCTATCCATTAAATATCCATAGGATGACCAGGCAGGCTGAAAAATCTTAACCACGCCTTCATACATTAAATGCCATCCGATAGCTACCCGCAAAGCAACCAGCAATATAAGCTGTGGGCGGGCATAATTGGGTTTATTCATAAACAGATTTTTATCGTTATTAGGTTAGGGGAGTTTCTTTATCGGTTTACTTTACAAATTCGGCATTCATCAAAAATTCAAGGCTCTTTCGTACACTTTCCAGCGGTTCGTAATTGTAGTTTTCTACCTCAACCACGATATACTCCATACCCGATTTTTGGGCAGCAGAGAATACCCTTTCAAAATCCATTTCGCCGCTGGCGCCTAATTCAGCATGGTCTTTTACATGCCATACTTCAAAACGTCCCGGATACCGCTCAAAGTAATCCACCGCATCAGCACCTCCCTTTTCGATCCAATAAAGGTCCAATTGAAAGAAGACATGTTCAGGGTCGGTTTTTTCGAGCATGCGGTCAAAGATTACTTCCCCATCAAGGCTTTCAAATTCAACAGCATGGTTGTGAAAACCAAATCGCAGTCCTGCGTCATTGCTCATACGGCCAGCAGTGTTAAACATTTCAATGTACCTGTCGAGCACATCACGATTTTGGGATGCCTGATGCCCCATGGCTGCCTGCACCAGGTAAGTAACACCGGCACGCTGATGCGCATCAATACATTGCTCCCACCATTGTGTTACCTGGCTATCGCTCATTTCTTCGATCCCCAGCATAACATGAGAGCTGAGAAAATCCATACCATAAGACTCCACCAGATCCCGAAAGTCTTCCGGTTCCATACCATAAAATCTGCCTTCGCTATACCCTGCGGCTTCAATAAAGCCATAGCCCATTTCTGCAAGAGACTCAAGGGTTGCAGCAGGATCTTCGGCCATGTCAGTCCTGACAGACCACAGTTGAATTCCAATGTATTTTTCTTCGGAAGTAGCGTTTTGGCAAGACATAAACATGCTGTTCATAAGTATAAGTCCCGCAAAAAACCATAGTTTTTGAGCGTTCTTAAAATTACCTTTTTCCATAACCAGACTTTTTAAGTGTATCGATTAGAATAAGACTATTCTACCAATCGTCAAATTTACGAGAATTCGGGTAAAAACAATCCGAATTTTCATTTTTTAATAATGAAAGCCAGCGTATAAAGGCTTGTGTCGGAAAAAATATCATATATTTACACCCTTGTTTGCAAAACAAGAATTATTTAAGGCGCTAATTTTTTCATTGCACAGTTTTTCCCGTTAGGGAAAGGATGCAACTGTGCGAAAATTCTTCATAAATTTCAAAAACAAGAATCAAGCTATGAACAATTTATCCGAAGAAACAAAGGGCAAAGCCAATATGCCCCGTATCATCTTTTTATCTGCCGTAGCAGCCCTGGGGGGATTCCTTTTTGGGTTTGACAGCGGTGTTATTAATGGTACTGTAGATGCCCTGCAGGGAGCATTCGACTCCGATGCGGTGGGTACTGGTTTTAATGTGGCATCTATGCTGCTGGGCTGTGCAGCAGGTGCATTTTTTGCCGGAACCCTGGCCGATAAATTTGGTCGCAAATATGTTTTAATTTTTGCCGCCGCGGCTTTTATTGTCAGTGCATGGGGTTCAGGCGTATCATCCAGTTCCACGGAATTTGTGATGTTTCGTGTTCTGGGTGGATTGGCAGTAGGTGCAGCCAGCATTCTTTCTCCGGCCTACATCGGTGAAATTGCGCCACCGCATATTCGTGGCAGGCTTATCTCATTGCAGCAGCTGGCCATCGTATTGGGGTTGTTTTTTGCCTTTTTCAGCAATTACAACCTTGCCAACATATCGGGAAGTGCGTCCAATGAACTCTGGTGGGGTTTTCAAACCTGGCAATGGATGTTTTGGATGGAACTGATTCCCGCTTCCTTGTTCTTCCTGTTCCTTCTTTTTATCCCTGAATCACCCCGCTACCTGGTGGCTGCCAACAAATCAGAAAAGGCCGTTGAGGTGCTGGCAAGACTCACCAACCTGGTACTGGCAAAAAAACAGGTGGACGAAATAGAGACCACCGTGAATCGGGAACGAAAACCCAGTTTGCGTGATATTATTAACTCTAAAACCGGGAAAGTCCACTCCATCGTTTGGGTGGGAATTGCACTGGCAGCATTGCAACAATTTACCGGTATCAATGTAGTATTCTATTATGGATCTGTATTATGGCAGGCCGCCGGATTTACCGAAGCAGATGCCCTGTTGCAGAATGTAATTAGCGGTACAGTGAATATCGCTTTTACAATTGTAGCCATTTTACTGGTAGAACGGTTAGGCCGCAAACTATTGCTGATGATCGGAGGATTAGGACAAGCGTTCATGCTGGGTGTTCTGGCCATATTATTCTCAACCGGAACCCTTGGTGAGGCCGGAACCCTGGTGTTACCGGGAAACAACGGCCTGTATGCGCTTATAGCTGCAAATGGCTATATTGCATTTTTCGCTTTTACCTGGGGTCCTATTATGTGGGTGATGCTGGGAGAAATGTTCTCCAACAAATTCAGAGGTGCAGCACTTGCTGTAGCAGGACTTGTACAATGGGGTTCCAACTTCCTTATTACCATTACCTTCCCCATCATGCTGGCAAGCATAGGGTTGGGGGTATCCTATGGTATCTATGCAGGATTTGGGGTTGTTGCATTCCTGGTGGTTCGCAGCATGGTAACAGAAACCAAAGGCAAAACGCTTGAAGATATTTCCCGGGAACAGGAATGATGATAAGACACAAAAAAAGGCCTCCTTTGGGGGGCCTTTTTTTATATAATCAACTTTACATCTGCTGAATTCATTATTGCTTTTATACTCCCCTGCCACGTATCAATCTCAGCAGGATCGAGATAAGAGCAAATACAAGCAATATATGTATCAACGCTCCAAGATTCATGGCCAGAAAACCTATGGCCCACAAAATAACTAAGATAACGGCAATAAAATACAGTAAGTTCATAATTTTTTAAATTTAAGGTTAACAATGGGTCTCCGGTGTGTTTTACTTCTTCCTTCCGGCAAAAACAATCACTCCTCCCACAACCATGGCTGCAACACCTATCCAGGGATAGAAATTAACTTCATGTTCCTCCTCCTGGGTCAATTCAAATTCACCCACTTCCACAAGCGTTTCTTCGGTTCTGAAACTTACTCCTGTAAATATGGTTAAAAGCAGTCCAAGCACTATAATAATAATTCCAACAACTTTCATTTCGATTATTTTTTAAGATTAAACAGCGTAATAAAAAGAACCCACGGGGGGTTCTTTTTATCATGTCAATTTATAATTTGCTCAGTTCATTTTCCACTTCTTCACGACCCAAATTCAACTTCTTTTGAAGTTTTCCGATCAATTCATCTTCTTTCCCTTCAGCATACATCAAATCGTCATCCGTAAGTGCAGAATATTTCTGTTTCAACTTACCTTTCATCTCGTTCCAGTTTCCTTTAATTTTTAACTTGCTCATAATAGTAAATAATTAAATTAGACAATATGCGACTAAACTACTTATTCATGCTTTAAAGGAAATATCATGCCAATACTAACTTATTGTTCAAAAAGGGAGCTTCAGGTGCCATGAACAGAAGGAAGCAAAGAGAAATACTGCCCGATGACACATGTAACGCCAATTAAAACCGAGACCCATTCTGTCTACATAATGGGGATTTTTTTCAACAAGCCAAAAGCTATAACAATCATAAAATTAATAAAAAGGGAGAACCCTTCCGGAAAACATCCGAAAGGGTTCAATTCATAATTCAGGCCGATAGAACTATGAAAAGGATTTTTTTGGGCAGGAAAACATCAGCCACATTTGCTTTCGCCGCAATGGGTGCAAATGAGGCAACCTTCCTGGTAAATTACTGATTCCTGTTTACAGGATTTGCAGATACGTCCCTGGGCTTTGGTTCCGTCAGGGATAAATCGTTTAAGGGCGCGCACAAGACCATTTTTCCAGGTATGCAGGTTGTCACCACTGAGGTTCATATCATCAATAACATCTACCACTGAGGGAAGCGGCATACCGTGCCTGAGGATTCCGGAAATAAGTTTGGCGTAGTTCCAGTACTCTTTATTGAAACTTCTCGAAAGACCTTCAATGGTAATTTTGTACCCATCCAGATCGTCGAATTGGAAGTCGTAGCGTTTGTCGCCATTGGATAGTTTATTCTTAATGACCCGACCTTTTCCTACATAGGGAGGTAAATAAAACCCTTCAGCTTTTCCTGTAAATATCTCATAGGGACGATCGTGTAAAATGCCTACAACTGCCACCCACTTTTCGGAGTTGTTATTAAATCTTACCACTTCGGCATCCAGAACCTTGGGCCTTTTGGGTGCATTGGTTTCTTTAAACTCACTTTCTTTGTCCTTTTTGTTGTCAGAGACCAAAACACCAGAACGGGATCCGTCGCGATAGACTGTAATCCCTTTACAACCACTTTCCCAGGCAGTCTGGTAAATTTGGCCAACCAAATCTTCGGTAACATCATTGGGAATATTTACTGTAACACTGATGGAATGGTCAACCCACTTCTGAACAGCGCCCTGCATGGAAACTTTAGCCACCCAGTCTACATCATTGGCCGTGGCTTTATGATAAGGGGACTTCTCAATGATGGCGTTGAGGTCTTCCTGCTTCATCCTTTTCACATCCTTTACATCGTAGCCATTAACAGCGAGCCAGTCTTCGAATTTATGATGAAACACATTGTATTCTTCCCAGTGATCACCCACCTCATCTACGAAGTCAACCTTGACATTTTTGTCGTTGGGGTTTACCTTTTTTCTTCTTTTGTAGGAAACCATAAATACAGGTTCAATTCCTGAAGTAGTCTGGGTCATCAAGGAAACACTTCCGGTAGGAGCGATAGTAAGGAGCGCAATATTTCTTCGCCCGTTCTTAATCATGAGCTCTTTCAAAGAGGGATCAGCATCAAACAACCGCTTAATAAAAGGATTATTGGCTTCGCGTTTTGCATCATATACCGTAAAGGGTCCTCTTTCTCCTGCCATGATACCCGATGAACGGTAAGCTTCAATGGCAAGGGTTTTATGAATTTTCACAGAAAAATCAGAGGCTTCAGGTGTACCATACCTGTAACCCAATCCTGCAATCATGTCTCCTTCGGCAGTAATACCTACTCCCGTACGACGCCCCTGTATGCATTTTTCCCTGATTTTTTTCCATAGATCCAGTTCTACATTTTTCACCTCCTGGTCTTCGGGGTCAGATTGAATCTTGGCAATTATGGCATCTATTTTCTCCAGTTCCAGGTCAATGATATCATCCATTAAGCGCTGGGCATAATGCACATGTTCTTTGAAAAGGTCAAAATCAAAAGAAGCATCCGCATGGAAAGGATTTTTTACATAGCCGAAAAGGTTAATGGCCAGCAATCTGCAGCTGTCATAAGGGCATAGTGGAATTTCTCCACATGGGTTGGTAGAAACCGTTGTAAAGCCAAGATCGGCATAACAGTCGGGAATAGACTCACGGATTACCGTATCCCAGAAAAGGATACCCGGTTCGGCCGAACGCCATGCATTGTGAACAATCTTATTCCAGAGATAACGGGCATCAGTTTGCTTTACATAAGTAGGGTTTTCAGATTCTATGGGGTATTTTTGAGTAAAGGGTTTATTGTTTATTACCGCCTTCATAAAATCATCGGTAATCTTTACAGAAACATTGGCACCGGTAACTTTTCCCTCCTCAAGCTTGGCATTGATAAAGCCTTCAGAGTCGGGGTGAGTAATCGATACACTGAGCATAAGCGCACCCCGTCTGCCGTCCTGGGCAACCTCGCGGGTGGAGTTGGAGTACCGTTCCATGAAGGGTACAAGACCGGTAGAGGTAAGCGCACTGTTTTTAACCGGGCTCCCTTTGGGTCGAATGTGCGACAGGTCATGCCCCACGCCACCGCGACGTTTCATCAGCTGCACCTGCTCCTCATCCACTTTCATGATACCTCCGTAAGAATCGGCGTTGCGATTGCCTATAACAAAACAATTGGAGAGAGAGCCTATCTGGAAGGGATTTCCGATCCCGGCCATTGGGCTGCCCTGGGGTACGATATACTTAAAATTTTGCAACAAGGAGAAAATCTTTTCTTCGGATAAAGGGTTGGGATATTTTTTTTCGATACGTGCCAGCTCTCCCGCAATACGCCGATGCATCGCATCAGGTGTAA
>SLPR01000048.1 GCA_007131895.1 Bacteroidales bacterium
AACCTGGTTGTTGGCTGTGGATAAACCGCAGCTGCAGAAAAACAGCAAAAGTAAAACTGCGGAAAAAATGTTCTTCTTCATTTCGAATCTGTTTAATGGGTTAAAAATCATGCGTCTTACCCTTTTTTTCGGGAAATGCTCATTGCTGCAAATACTGTGAGCAGCCTAATGGATAATAAATTACCGGAGATGGTTCTCCGGCAAAAAACCGACCTCAAAGTTAAAAAATATGTTGTTACCCCTGAAGGATATTTTTGGGGAGGTAAAATGTAAAAAGCCTTCAAAACTGTTAAGGTTTGAAGGCTTTTGGGTTAAAGGCTTGATAATGAATTGTTTGGCAGGCAGGTTTTATGCTGGCTCTAAAGAAATTAACTACTCATTGGTAAACTGAATGTCCTGGTCCATAGGATGAATGGCTCCCGAGCCTGCTATGCTGATGTTTACAGTGGGGTTGCCGATGTACCAGATATTTCCGCTCCCGGCAATTCTTCCATCCAGAAAACCGGTAACAAACACTTTTGCATTGCCCGATCCGCTTATTCTAACGGTAGCATTTTCAGATTGCAATGCATACCCTTGCACATTACCCGAGCCACTGATGGAAACAGTTTGCTTATGGGCAATGCCACCGGTTTTTATATCTCCTGAGCCGGAAAGATTTGCGGTGATACTTTGGTATGAAACCGATTGAGCAAAGATTTTTCCGGAACCTGATACGGACAGTTGCAGATGTTCTCCTTCAAAACCCTCGTCAAGACGAATAGTGCCGGAACCTGACAGGTTGAGTTTCTGTACTTCAGTAGTTGTAATGAATATTTTTAAATCATCTTTTCGGGTTCGCAGGCACCTTTTATTGTCGATATATAAGGTTTGGCCATCGGAATGGACTGCGATGTGTTCCTGGATATTGGGTGCAGCAACAATCATGATGGATTGTTCCTCTCCTTTGGATACGTTTACACTGGCGTGCATAGATAAGTTGATTCCGTTAAAGGAGTCTGTGGTTCTGACTTCCTCCACGACAGCCCCTGAAGGCTTTACACACGGGAGGTAATCGATAGGTTCGCAGGAGGAAAGAAGCATGCTTACTGTCCCGAGAGCAATCATTAAAAGAATCTTGTTGTTCATGGCAAAATATCATTTTCAGGTTTAATTGTGAATTCAGACATTTTACATCAACCTGTGGGCCAAAGTGTGTAAAGCACATGTAAACAGAATGATACAGGAATGGGGATGGCGTTTGTTTCTCTTCAACTGTACACAGGTGGTCATGGTGTGTACATTTTTGTACACCTGGAGTGTGCTGCCTGCCTAAAAAGTTCTTCTGTTGAACAGGATGTAACCAAAGTTTATCACAAAGGTTGTAGGATCTTCTTTTCCGTCAAAATAACTAATGCCCGCACTGAGAGGTCCCATAGGAGTATGAAACACCAGGGCTGCGTGATACATCATGGCCGGGTCAAATTTTGCTCTTTCATACATTGCCGAATGGTTTACCGCCTGCACAATATCTTTGAAGGGTTGAAACGCGTGCATCTCAGCCAGAATAAACCAATTGTTTCCCAGCATCAGATTGGTTTTTAAACCTATGGCGCCAAACTGATTGGCCCTGAAAGTGTCGAGATAACGGGTGCGGGCAAAAGCGAAGGGGCTGTATTGGGGGGATATCAAACGGCTTGCGCTGTAATTGTGCAGTAAGGGACGGTTGGAAAAAAACAACTCACTTACAATGGCAGGTCTGACACGTTGATAGGCTCCAAAAAAGTTTTCCCATTTGAGGCTCGCTTCCCACCAGCGCAGATACTGATGCTGCGGTTGCATACTAAAGGAGGTTGAGCCGGGGTAGTATCGTTCTCTGCTACCCATAAGGCGGGTAGTTACGTTAAAGAAACTTCCCGAACTGGGATACTGGTAATGGTCCAGTGTGTTTTTTTCCATGGAAAAGTATAACCCTAAGGGTGAAAGCCGGGTAAGATCTGTGGTGTCGGAGCGGGAGAAAATACTGGAATTGTAAAACTCATTTTTTGTCCTTGAGAAAAACATCCCTGATTCAATCTTTCCTTTGTACCCCCAGGGGAAAACAAACCTGAGGTCGTTGCGAAATTCACTCTGGATAATAAATGAAGGTTTTTGTTCTTCAAACAGAAATACGGACTCAGAGGCATAGCTCCATCGGCTGATGGATGTTTCGGCCACCAAATAAAACGGAACTCTTCTGAGAAAGTCAACCCTTGCTGCCACTTTCCCGCTGTTGTAATTGTTTCCCACGAAGAAGTTGGCGCTGAGCGTCAATGGGTATTTGCTGAGTTTTTCATAGGAAAACATGCCAAAAAACTGATTGATGGACCGCGATGATAAATTTCCTCCGAAGCATCGGCGGAAGGGGAAATTTTTCTTTAGTTCCAGTTCTAGTTCATAAGCATCGAGGCTTTCATTAAAATGCAATCTGGGATAGATATGTCTGAATTTGTTGACCGAAAGCAACCTGTAGTAGTTTTCCCTGAGCTGTGGCAATGATAGCTCTTTTGCTTCTGGTTGCAGGAACGACCTTGCAAAATCACCGCTTTCGCCCGCATCTTCCTGAAGAATAATTCCGGCCAGTTTGTTTGCAGGATAGGAATTGCGAAAAGCCATCCTGTGGTATCTTACCTCCTGTATAAACTTTGTGCGGGGGTTGAAGGAAAGGATAGAGTCCAGGTTTTCTGTTACAACACGGTACCCTGTTTCAGCGACGATGGCGTTTTTGCTAAAGTCGGTAATTGACAGGTCGGGAACGTCGGGGTACAGGATGATTCCTTCAGCTCCTTCAGGAAGCGAGTAGTCTGAAAAGACCATCAGCATATTTTCCAGCTGAGATATGATATCGTGTACGCTGGGCGGATTGGGATTGGATGCCACTACACTGCCGATGATGATATCCGGCTTGAAATCTTCCATCACCACATTGGCAGGAAAGTTATTGAACATTCCCCCATCGAACAATACCTTGCCGTCAATGGCAATGGGCTTGAAGTAAAAGGGAAAGGTCATGGAGGCTCGCACCGCTTCAGAAAGATGTCCATTTCTCATCACTACAGCTTCCTTATTGGTAATATCAGAAGCAATACAACGAAAGGGGATAAAAAGATTGTCGAAATCATTGCCTGCTGCTGCTGAAGCGGGTGCAAGGACTTCCATGAACATGAAGTCCATCATGCCGGGAGATACAATGTTGGAGGGCAGATTGTCGCGGATAAGACTCTGAAAATTGAAAGTATGTTCAAGCCCATAGTTCACAGAAAACCATACTGGTGCCGGGTCATGATGGAAAAAATAAAAATCGTTCTTTTTATCAAGCCGCCCTTGCGAGGCATTGTTGAATTCACGGGAGCTCATCAACTCAAGAATTTCATCGGGAGAATAGCCGGCTGCATACAGACCTCCCACCATAGCACCAATAGATGTTCCTGCAATGTAGTCTATGGGTATGTTGTTTTCCTCCAGTGCCTTCAGTACTCCTATATGGGCTACCCCTTTAGCACCGCCACCACTTAATACAACTCCCACAGTTTTGCGGCGTGGTTCACCTGGTCCTTCCCCGGCAGAGACAGAGAAAAAGGACAACATCAAAAGGAGAATAAACCCTGAAAGCTTCCTGGTTGCATCAGCCAGGGAATGGCTGTTTTGGAAGTGTTTTTGAATCATGGCTTTGTCAATAAGAGTAAGTGAGCGATATGTACCACGCAGAGCCTGCCTCTTTCAGCATCGGGTCTTTTCCCCCCAGGAAAATCTGTGACACCATTTCCAGGTCGAGATTGGTAATTACCGACCATGTCGCGGAGGGGGAGATAAAAAAGGCATCCTGATCCGGGAGGGACATCAGAGCTATGCTTCCATTGAAAATCGGTGAAAAAGGATGCTGCAGGCTCAGGGTCACTGCATATTCAGAAATCATAATGTTGTCGGGGCGCAAAGGCTGGTTAAGAAGCAGCAGCAACTCCTGTCCGGGCTGAAAGCCCCCGTTGTAAAGAAACTCAAGTACGCCAAAAGTACTGTTGGGAAACATATAGTCGATGCCGGTAGCCATTACCATACTGCCGCGATCAGCATCCTGTTGCTCTTCCAGGTGATAAAACCACGTTCCCTCTCCTTTGAATCCTGCTCCCCCAATGCTTCCTGCCCATCCAAAACCCAGTGCCGATCGGTTGCGGTAGTAGCCCGCCAGCGCCTGAAAGTCGTATCCCCTTTGGTTAAATGACCATAAAAAGGCTCCTGTGCTCTCCTCCCATTCGCTGGCCGGGCTAAAGGCTGCCTCCAGGCGGGAGGCAAAACCCATGTGGTACTGTACTCTTAATGCATCCGTGCCCGGTCGCTCCTGGTAATCAAAGTCGAAAAAGGAATAGGTGTTGAACAGGTCGTTGGGGTTGGAAACCATGTTTATACCCCAGTTGATGCGCTGGCGCCCTGCACGAAACTGCCAGTTATTGTGTCGGTAGTCAAGAAAAAGCCTGTCTATCTCAGTGTGCCCTATCCAGGCCCCATCCTCAAGCCAGACCCATGACATGTCAACCAGACCATCATCCTCTTTCAGTATATCTGCAAACGGAAAGTCTCTGAACATGGCATTGTACATCAACCTGTTTCTTCCTTCCACATGCAGATTCAGGTTTCCGGACAGGGTCCACCGGAAATTTAAACGATGGTGAATCAGGTTGTCGAACTCCGGATTTCCAAAATCTTTGTCCAGCCTCATGCCCGGCATGGCTCTGATATAGCCACGCAACGACATATTCTCCGGTATATTATTCTCTCTTTCCAACCCAATAGAGGAAAAGATAAATAAACATTTAATGGCCAAAAAAAGTATAATCGCTTTATTGTACATAACATTTTCTTTATCAAAATTCATAACTCATCAGTCAAAACCCATCACTCAACATCTTGTATTATTCTGCTCTGACGGCCTCTGCCGGCCTCAACCGAAGGGCTTTCAGTGCAGGATATACCGCAGTGAGAATTGCCGTGAGCATTACCAGTACAACAAGGATGGCAAAAAAGCTGTTGTCAATAACCGGGTAAATCACCGGGTCAAAACCAAAGGTTTTAAGGGAATCTGCGCCTGCAAAAGTAAGGTCAATCCCCCTGTTGGACAGCAACCCAATGGATGCCATCGCCAGGACCATCCCTGCAAAAGCCCCCGTTAATGTCAGAAAAACAGTCTCCAGCAGTATCATGGAAAAAATACGTTGCTTATTCATTCCTACCGACATGAGCATTCCCAGCTCACGGGTGCGCTCAAATACCGACATGAGCATGGTGTTGAGCAAGCCGAAAGCGAGAGCCAGCAGGATAATTATCAGAATGATCATGAACATGGTCATGCCCATCTGGTTGTAAAATGCCAGTTGTGGCGATATTTCTGCCCATGTACGAATAGTAAGATCAGGAAATTTCGCCTGATACTCTTTGGAAAAATCCTCTGCCAAATCAAGTTCATGCAATACTACAGCTACCTGGCTCACAATTTCCTGCTCACCCAGGTGGTGATTGAGATCTGACTGAAGCACGTACAGATTCATTTCATCGTACATGGAATTGGCGCTTCTGAAAATGCCTGTTACCCTGCAGGCAATGGAGATGAGTTCATTGTCGGCATCCTGAAAGGTTAGCACTACCCGAGATCCTACCCGGGCTTTCATCTTTTCTGCCAGGCTATAGCCCATCATCAGTGCGTTTTGAGCATCTTCATCCATGTAATCTCCTTCCACAATATTCTGATCCAGACGGGTGGTCAATGCTTCTGTGGCAGGGTCGATGCCAAGAATATTCACACCCCGGGTAAGGTTGGCGGAAGCCACCATTCCATTTACGATGGTGCGACCCGTAAAAGATTTCACCCTGTTGTCGGCTGTTAGTTCGCTGCTGATTTCAGGCCACTGTTTGATGGTATTGCGGATGTTTGCATCTATTAGAAAATCGGGATTATGCATTTGCACATGGGAGAATTCCTGTTCTATTCCCGTGCGGAACCGCTGTTCCATCAGGCCCATGGCTATGGATGCCGCAAATATTCCACCCCAGAGACCTGCGGCAATGGCAAGAATCATAGTTATGCTCCGCTGACCATTGCGCCAGATGTTTCTCCATGAAATGGTAAGTAGCATTTTCATTGTCTTAGTGTTTAGCATCCATAATTTTTAATTGAAAGACTTTTTTCACAGGGTACAGGCCAATGATGACCGAAAGAATCATCACATAAAAAGCCTGGGTGTAAAAAACGGCCGGGTCAGAAGAAAAAGGAAGAATAGGCTCAAATCCATATTCAGCGATAGCTTCTGCCATTTGGCCGGTCAGTCGAATGGGGTTGTAATTGAAATAAGCCACAATGGGTATCGCACCGATGACACCCATTAACGTCCCGGCCAAAGACATAAACAAGGTTTCCAGGAAACAAACTGCGGCAAGAATGCTTCTTTTCATCCCAATTGAAAAGAGCAATCCAAATTCCTTTTGTCGTTCAATGAGAATCATCAGCATGGTTCCATACAAGCCAAAGGCAATAACGATATAAAGAATAATCATCATCACCATGGTTCCGGCCATATCAAACTTCATCAGGGTGAGGAGGTCTTCAAGCATTTCTTCCCATGTAAGGATGTTATACCAATCGCGGTCAATGTCTGCAAGCATTTCGTTGGCGAGCCTGTTAGTATGGCCGGGGTTTACAGGCATGATGATAAGAGCGGTAAGTCTTTCATCTGCACCATAAAACCATTGTGCATTTTCCAGGGTCATGTAAATGGTGTTGTTGTTAAGCTCAGGAATTTTCAGGTCAACAATTCCCCTTACTGGATACATGCCTGCAGCTGTGGTGCCCTGGAAGCCCTGCCCCAGCAATACCAATGTGTCCCCGATGCCGACTCCCAGTATGGAGGCCAGTCCCTTGGCCACCAGCAGGCCTTCGTCAGATTTCGTTAGAAATTCACCAGCTGTTATATCCTCTGAAAGGTCGTTCATCAAAAGCTCTTTTTCAATGTCAATGCCCATAATCATGCTTCCGCGGGTTGTGTTTTCTGTGGCTGCCAGGGCAAAATTCTGCAGGCGGGGCACATAGAAGGAAATGCGGTCGCTGTATTTTTCCAGCAGGTCTTCAATATCCGCATCAAAAAGCATGGCATGGTCAATGGAAGGCTCTTCATGATAAAGAACATCCTGTACCTGCATATAACCGGTGCTGTAGCTGACCAGACTGTCTATCATTCGCTCATAGGAGCCCTCTTCCATGGAAAAGAACAAAATGGCAAGTATCACCGCAAAGAATACCGAACTCATGGTGATGTAGGTTCTCTTTCTGTTGCGCCAGAGATTTCGCCAGGCAAGTGTGAAAATCAGGTTCATTTATTTTAGTTTAAAAGTGTAAGGGTTTAAAGGTTTAAGAGTGTAAAGGTGTAAAAGTTATCGATTTGTGGATTTATGGAGTGCCAGGAGCATTCGTGATACCTCGTCTGTCTGAACTCTTAGTTTTGTGAGATCGTCAGGATTCAAAAATTGCAGGTCTGCAGAGAGGATAAGCTGATTAATAGTTTCTATAAGACTTCCGTATGCAATCTCGTAAAACCTGCTTTTGTCGCGGCTGCTCAATCTCGTGCTACCCTCAGCAATATTGCTGCTTATGGATACAGCTGCTCTTCGCAGCTGGCTTGTCAATCCAAACCTCTCATCAGCAGGAAAAGATTTTGTAACAGAATAAATCTCTTTTACCAAAACCCTGGACTTTTGCCAGACCTCTAATTTCTCAAATGCGTATTTCATCTGTTTAAATTTGATTATTATGGATAGATGGAACATCCAATAATACCCCTATTACGTTGATTGACAATTTGTTTTGCCAATTAATCATCCTCGTGTGTGTTTTAAAGTTAATCATGGATGTTTCATCTGTTTAGAATTTGATTAAATAAGTCAGATGGAGCTCGCCAACAATAGACTGACTGCATGGTTTACCACGCTGCGAATTATAATCATTCGCGTGTGTGTCATAGTTTTTGTCATGGCTTGGTTCATCTGTTTATAATTTTATTAATTCGGTCAGATGGAGCTCGCCAACAATATCCGTATTGGTTGTTTTTGACAGTTGCGAAATTATAATCATCCGCGTGTGTGTCAATAGTATTGTCATGGCTCGGTTCATATGTACAATTCTTTAAAATTAAACAATAGTTCTGTTCAGGATCTCAACCCCACAACCCTTCAACTTCTCAACTCCTCCACTTCTCAACTCTTCAACCTTTCAACTCTTAAACTACCTGTCAAACTTTTCATCCTTACTAACCTCCCCGTCTACCAGGGTAATAACCCTTTTGGCTCTTTCGATAACTCTCTGGTCGTGGGTGGAAAAAATCAGTGTAATGTTTTCTTCTTTGTTAAGGCGCGACATGATATCCAGCAGGTTGAAAGCCGATTCTGTATCAAGGTTGGCAGTGGGTTCGTCGGCCAGAACAAATTTGGGCTTGGACGCCAAGGCTCTTGCCACTGCCACTCTTTGTTGCTGACCACCCGAGAGCTGATTGGGGCGAACGTTGATTTTGTCAGACAAGCCCACCTGCTCCAGCATCTCTTTGGCCCGTTTCTCCATGGCTTCTTTGGATTGCTTTTGCAACAACATGATAAAAGAAACATTTTCCTTTGCCGTAAGCACGGGAATGAGGTTGTAGGACTGGAAGACAAATCCTATGTTTCTGAGCCGGAAGTCAAACAATTTGCTTTCCTTCAAAGTAGAAATATCTGTCCCGTCAATAACTACTTGCCCCTGGGTAGGCTTGTCCAGCCCTCCGATAAGGTTAAGGAAGGTGGTTTTTCCGCTGCCCGATGGCCCCACGATGGCGGTGAATTCTCCCTCCTGAAATTCGAGGTTTACATTGTTTACGGCTCTTACCGGTGCTACTGAGCTGTTGTATATTTTTTTTTGTTTTTAGGTTTTAATTACAGTTTTCATCTGTCTGAATTTTTTTAAAGACTGTTTATAATGTAAATTTGATTCCTTTTTTTCTACAATACTAATGAATTTCGGTTTTTCGCTGCGCTGACAAATCACTCCATTCTCACTGCTTCTGCAGGAGAGAATCGCACTGCTTTCCAGGCCGGGTAGATGGATGCAAGGATGGCGAATACCACCAAAAGAATTCCAACATCGAAATACAGTTTGGCAGGCACTTCGAGAAATATGATGGTATCGTAGCCAAATTCAGCCAGTCCTTCTCCTCCTGCTCCCGACATGTCAATGCCGTTTATGTTGAGTAATATCACCATCAGGTAGGAGAGAATCAGCCCCAGTGCGCCTGCCACCACCGACAGAAGGGCAGTTTCTGTTACCACCATTAAAAACACTTGTAATCTCTTCATTCCTATAGCCATTAAAACTCCCAGCTCATTTACCCGCTCCAGCACCGACATGAGTATGGTGTTGAGCAAGCCAAATGAAACCCCCAGAATAATTATGCCTACCATCCAGGCCAGGTTGCGGTGAAGAAACTCAATGGAAAAATGGAGTGAAGGTGCAAGGTCAGCCCAGCTTCTCACTTCTGCCTCAGGATACATTTCACGAAGCATTTCTGCTTTAGCCTGGTAGTCATCCAGATTGTCAATCAGTACTGCAATCTCTGTTACGCTGTTGTTGTCTTCTATTAACGGATTCAGTATGGTGGACTTCACGAAAACTGTCCTTTCTTCAAACTGGGGCGAGACTACAGAATAGAGTGCCTCTACCCGGAAAGATGCACTGACTATCTCTCCTTTTTTGTCCTGAAAAGTAAGAACAATTCTTGACCCTTTTTCTGCTCTCAGATCCCGGGCGAGTCTTTGTCCTATGATTACAGAAGGGAGTCTGCCATTGTCTTCAAAATACGTTCCTTCCTCAAGGAGCTCATTCAACCCTGTTGTACGTGCTTCAATTTCAGGGTCAATTCCTTTGATGCGAACACCCGCATTCATATTGGCTGAGGTAATCATGCCATCAAATACAGTGCGGGGTGAAGCAATTTTGGTCCAGGCAAGATCCATGATTTCTTCTGCCATTGCAAGCCCATTGTCCAGATGGAACCTTGCCTCGGGGTTGGCAATAAATTCGGGATGATGCAATTGTATGTGAGATATCTGTGTTTCTACAGTTTCCCTGAACTGCTGTGTTTCTATTCCCAGTCGCATGCCTGCCGAAAACACTCCTCCCATCAATCCCAGTATGATAGCGATAATAATCACCAGGCTGCGGGTGCGGTTTCTCCAGATGTTTCTCCATGAAATTTTCAACAAAGTCTTCATCGTGATATATTTTTTGATTTATCGGTTAAACCTGTCTCGTGGTGTTATTCTGCCAAATTTTAAAATGTCAAGAGAGGTTTAAAAGATGCTTTTTTTTGAATCGGTTATTTCCTGGCTGCTTTTGTTATATTCAGCCCAAATATTTTTTTTACAGGATAAATTCCTACCAATAGTGCAATAAAGAAAATCGTAGTGGCTTGGTAAATAAAAATATCCGGGGCTATGGAAAATGACATTACCGGCTCAATACCCATGTCAATCATTACATCGCCCAGTTCATCTCCCAGGGTGATGGGGTTGCGGTGCCAGTTGTAAACAATGGGAAATCCCAGTACAACCCCTGCTATCACACCAAGCAAACTCATTACGAGGGTTTCAATGACACAGACAAAAGCAAGTTGAGTCCTTTTCAACCCGATGGAAAGCAGAATGCCAAACTCGCGCAGCCGCTCGTGCATCATGGTGATTACCGTACCGAATATTCCAAAACCTGCCACGATGTAAAGTATCCATGCCATAACCTTTATTTGTGCATCCCGTGCCTCAAAAGCAGCAACCTTGTCGGGCATAAGTTCTTCCCAGGTGTATACAGCATACCATTCTGTGTCTATTTCCTGCTTCATCTGTGCCGCAAGTTCAAAGGCATCCTCATCGGTGTGTGTCATGATAATGAGGTTGGTAAGCCTGTCAGGCGCCGCAAAGAACCATTGTGCCTCTTTCAAAGGCAGGTACACCATGGCATTGTTCTGCTCGGGAAGGGGGAAACGAACGATGCCTCCCACAATAAAAGTACCGGCTGCAGTCATTCCCTGAAAGCCCTGCCCCAATAATACAATCGTATCCCCAAGGGTTAGCTCAAGCTGATGGGCAAGGCCTTCTGCAATGACGGCAAAATCGTCCTGCAGTTCAAACATTTCTCCCTCAACCAATCTGTCCGAAAGATTATTCATGCGGTTTTCCTTTTCCGGATCGATTCCCATAATCATTACTCCCCGTGTGCCCATATCCCTGGAAGCGAGTCCAAAGCCATGAATGCGGGGAACCGTATAGTTGTACTGGTCTGAGAATTTATCAAGCAGGTTCTCTATATCCTCTGTATATTCAAGGGCATGATCGATGGTAGGTTCTTCATCGTATAAAACATCCTGTATCTGCATGTAGCCGGTAGTGTTTTTTACAATGCTTTCCACAAACTGGTCCTTCATTCCGTTCATCATCGACATAAGAACTATGGCCAGAATGGCAGCAAACATTACAGCACTTACCGATATGAGGGTTCTTTTCTTTTTGCGCCAGAGGTTTCTCCAGGCTAATGTGATTAACATGTACATCGGTTTATCTTTTTGTGGTTCAGTATTGTGTTTTTTTTGTGATTGCTGTATCCATCAAATTGCTGATGTCCAGGTGCAATGTTCCTGTTTATCTTACTCTTCTCATGTTCTCCTGAGAAAAGAAGTTTTGATTCAGATCTATGTCAAAATCTGCCTTGTGGGTAGTAATGATGGTTTTGTGTCCCTCCTTATCATGAGGAATCATTTCCATAACAGTAGGATAGTCGCGGCCTCCCAGGGTTTCAACTTCCCTGAAGTTGATGGTGCTCACTAGTTCGTCTCTGTCGTCGTAGTTTTCCACCCTTACAGGCAAATAGCTGCCCTTGCTCACCCAGCGGATAATTTTCTCATAGGCAACAGGTGTTTCCGGATGAGGAATCATTTCAATCTTATAGCTTTCCACGCCGTCAATGGTTTCTGTGCCCACCAGAGTGTGATCAAAATCATCTATCGTAGAAACACCGCGCACCAGATCGTCATTGGTAAAGTCGCTGCCCATCCATGATTGCGACATCATGCTTGGGGGCATTTTTACGGTGCGGTCGATATTGGGCACATAATTCCAGATTTCGTTTTTTCTTTTCAGAAAGCTGGTGCCTTCGTCCCTGGCGGGTGCCGTGACCAGGATCAGGGCAAAGTCATCACCCAGTGACCAGGATTTCATGCTGATTTCGCGGGTATATCGCGGCCTTACGGTTTCCATGGTCATTTCGGTGTAGGAGGCATCGCCCCTGATATTATCTTTCATGCTTTGCATTATGGCTTTGGGGTTCTGTCCAAAAACGCCGGTAACCATTATTAGGGTTAAAAA